>JAZNBA010000073.1:0-67859 GCA_045586785.1 Eubacteriales bacterium
CTTCTTGCTATCCCGGAAAGCTCTAACAAATCTTTAAGCGGATACTTTTGCCTTAGTTCAGCAATTACGAACGCTTTTTGCCGTTCTTTTGCTCTTCCGCAAGAACTAAGGCACTCAGTTTTTTTAAGTATTCAATCTCCATTCTGAGCCTTTGGTTCTCGGCAATAAGATCTTCTTCAACCTTTCGATCAAGTTTTGGTGGGCGACCTTTATTAGAACCGCTTGCCTTGCAAGCTCTGCCTCGTCTTTCTTTCATCAAACCTTCGGCTCCTTCTTCTAAGAATATGCGTTCCCACCTTTGAACCATCAATCTGGCTCCGCCCGTTTGGTCGTTACCTAATTCATACTTGCGTACGGTTTCATGGTAGCTCAATCGGTGTTCTCGCATATCCATTATAACACGGATTTTGAATTCTGGCGAGTAGTTTTTGTTTTTTCTTCCTGTTTTACCCATAAAAAATATGCACCTCCAAAAGTGTCTAACTTTTGGGGTGCATATCACAAGCTCAGCCTCTTTAAATTACAGCGGATATTTTCAATAATTTTTCTTTTTACAAACCACAACGCCGCAAAGCGAGATCACAAGGATCATACCGACAGACACCGTAGCGCCACAGCCATTGCTATCATCAACGACATTCGTGTCAGGCTCGGTAGTGACAACGGTAGGAACCGCGGTGGTTTCGGGAGCTACTGTTGTGGTTGCTGCAGGGGTGGTCTCAGGCGCCTTGGTAGTCTCGGGAGCCGCAGTGGTCAGCAATGCCTGCTCATCCAGATATTTCGCCAGCACATTGAATATCTGACGGTGTCCCTCAACATTGGGGTGAATATCAAACTCCAGCATATTTGTCCAGTCCTTGGCGTGTCCCAAGAACGGCACATACACGTCAAGGCAGGTGCATCCGCCCGCCTCGGTCTGCATACGCATGGTATCGTTGAGCATAAATATTGCGCTCTCTGCCAGCTCTGCCATTTGTTCCATACCGTCAAGACCGCTGAACGGATCGTACTGCGTCAGGAAAATAACCTCAGCTTCGTCGTTATTGGAACGGATAAAGCTGATGATCGCCGCAAGATTTGCGGCATACTTTGCCATAACACCGTTGATCTTTTCGGTGGTCAAATGCGACATCAGCGCTTTGGACAGCTCCTCATTTTCCATAATGTCAAGTATCTGCGCGGTGCTCTCAAATTTACCGTCAAGCACCTTATTTGCCGCTTCCCACAGCATGCCGAGCAGGTCGTTACCGCCGATCGTAATAACTATAAGGTCAGAATTCTTTATGTCGGCTGTCATTTTAGTAACTCTCGTCAAAAGATCTGAGGAAGTGTCGCCGTTGACTGCCGCGTTTTTGCAATCATCCGCCTTGATGCCAAGGTGGTCACGCAGCAGATTGCCGTAAAGCTGGGGGCTTGTGCTCTGCCCCTCAAGACCGTAACCATAGGTAATGGAGTCGCCGAGCAACAGCATCTTTTTATAAGGTGCGGCAGCAGATACACTACGCACAGCTGCGGTCAACAGCAACGTCATCATTAATAATACACATATAATTCTTTTCACGTTTAGTAAGATCCTTTCAAATGCAATATAATTATTATACACCATTAGCCACGACTTTACAATATAAAAAACAAAAAAGCAACCGAATGCATTGCATTCGGTTGCTTGAATTTTCTTACTCATCCATATTGTCAGCTAAAGAGTCTGCCAAGTTATTAAGCGTCTTTTTCCACATATTTTCAACTTTCTTAAAGGTTGAAACTATTGAGCCGGAGCCGGACTTGCTTATAATAAATGCTCTGATTGTGCCGTCAGTAGTTAGTCCTATAGCATCCAGAGGACGAAGCAAGCAGACGTATACGTTTTCATAAATGTAGTCCAGCATTTCGGTGGATTCCTCATCACGCGCAACCTTACCGTCCAGCAGAACGTCAAAGAAATCGGGGCGAACCAGCTTATATGAATAATAAGCCATATCCTCAAGTATGATACCCGTCATTTCAAGATCCTCATTGATCTTGGGAACAGAGGTGTACGAGGACTTGTTGTGTATGTAATGATAATACGCATCTTGAGATTCGTCGTATTTGGGCATAGGAATTATACCGAATTCCGTCTCTCCCTTTCTCATTTCCAGCGCTGAATACATGAGCTGAACGTAGAACATGCTATGTCCGTTCTGGAAGAAGTCTTCCTGAAGTCCCAATGATGCCCAAGACGTGCAAATGTTGACCTCGTCATCAGCAAGGAAATCGATAGCTTTAGACAGCGGTGTAAGTACTTTTTCATCCTGAAGATCAATGAACGGAATATCGTTTTCGTCTTTCTGAACTATAGCCTTACCAAAGCCGTAGTAAACAGGCTGCCATACGTATGCGTTGAACAGCAAACCGTAGCGATCCTCTTTAGTCATTTCGTTGTCACCGTCAAGCTCAGCAACAGCCGCACGACAGTACTCATACATTACGTCAAGAGTCCATGTGCCCGCCTTGACCTGATCGTAAATGTTATCAAGTCCCAGGTCTTCAACAAGCTGCTTGTTAAAATATGCGGCGGATACAGCAGTAAACGCCTGAATGTTGGTATCACCGATAGCAAACGCGTTTTTGCCCGATATAGAGCTGGTATCCATAACCATGCCCATCCACCAAGGATTGTCATAGTTGACATACTCAATGGTATTCATATCACGCAAATATCCCTTATTTGCAAGCGGCATGGTAGTTGTACCGTTAGCATGAAGAACATCGCATATCTTATCACCCGCATCGGCTGCATTGGTAAATGTTTTGGAGATTTCATTATCCCAGACACGGAGAGATTCTATCTCAATACCATATTTATTTATCATGGCTTCATTTCTGTTATAGACTGCGTTGCTGACAGTTTCGGCAAGCGACAGGTCCGCGTATATTTCATTGAAATATACGTCAATATTACTTCCGATCTGGATCTCACGTTCAAGGAACGTGATCTTTTTGCCCGTATAGTCTACATCGGGCAGATCGGGAGTGAGCTCCGCTACAGTAGTATCTGCAGGGTCGGTAGCAGAATCGTCTCCTGTGGGAGCGGAGGTTGAGGATGCATCTGCGGAAACCGTGGTGGTGTCGGGTGTATCACCGTTTCCCGCATCATTTGCGCAAGCAACTGTGCACAGTGTCAAAACCACAAGCAAAGCCGCAAGCACACGCATTTTAAGAGTGTACTTCATCAAGTGTTACCAATCCTTTCTTACATATACCTGATATCACGATATAAAATGGTGTTTTATTCGTCTTAACAGTATAGCTGTTATTTAATGTATTTTTATAATACCATACTTTTCATCATTTGTCAACACAAAATTGTCTAACAAAGCAAAGTATTTTTGTGTTTTTTAACCAAAAGTTATATAATAATATTGACAAAAGACAATTTGTGATTTACAATTATACACAGTAATTACAACACCATGGAGGCTATCATGCAGACTTTTTCTCTCCCATACGGACATTCAAATAAACAGCTGTGCCTTAACGAGCAACGCATAAACGGAGTTCTCGTATCGGGCATACATCATTATACGCCGCAAGCGAGCGAAACAGAACTTGTGCGCCGAGCTATGCTCTCCCCTGTCGGCTCTCCCCGACTTTGTGAGCTTGCACGCGGCAAAAAAAATATAGTGCTTATCGCAAGCGATCATACACGTCCCGTTCCCAGCAAGGTCATTATTCCGCTTATGCTGAATGAAATACGCGAAGGTAATCCCGACGCCGATATAACCATTCTTATCGCTACGGGCTGTCACCGTGAGACTACGCGGGACGAGCTGGTTTCCAAGTTTGGCGAGGATATCGTAGCAAAAGAAAAAATAGTAGTTCATGACTGTGACGACACTGCCTGCCTCACCGACATAGGCACACTTCCCTCGGGCGGCAGATGTGTCATCAACCGCCTCGCAATTGAGGCTGACCTGCTTGTTTCGGAAGGCTTTATCGAGCCTCACTTCTTCGCAGGCTTCTCGGGCGGCCGCAAGAGCGTACTTCCCGGAATCGCGGCGCGCGAGACCGTGCTTGCAAACCATTGCGCCGAGTTCATTGACTCTCCTCTCGCACGCACCGGTAATCTCACAGGCAACCCCATTCACGAGGATATGCTGTGGGCGGCAAAGCAAGCAAAGCTTTCTTACATTGTGAATGTCGTTATTGACTCGGATAAAAAAGTCATTTTCGCCACCGCGGGCGATATGCAGCAGGCGCACGCCGCAGGCTGTGAATTTCTTTCAAGTCTTTGCCGAACAGCTCCTGTCATGTCCGATATAGTTATAACAACCAATGGCGGATATCCGCTTGACCAGAACATTTATCAGTCGGTCAAGGGCATGACGGCTGCCGAGGCTACCGTAAATGAGGGCGGTGTTATCGTAATGCTGTCCCGTGCCGACAACGGTCACGGCGGAGAGGCTTTCTATCATCAGCTCGCCGATGAGGCCGATCTTGACAAAACCATGGCACTATTCCGCTCTCGCGGCAGAAACGAGACCAAGCCCGACCAGTGGCAATCACAGATCTTCATCCGCGTGCTCAAGCGCGCACGAGTCGTCTTCGTTTCGGACATGGACGACGAAACCGTTCGCGCCATGCACATGATACCCGCCCACTCACTTGACGAGGCACTGTCAATTGCAGATTCCCTCACCTCCCCCGATGCAAAGATCACCGTAATTCCCGACGGCGTTTCGGTAATAGTCGGATAAATAAAAATGACTGAGTCCTTAAGGACTCAGTCATTTTTATTTAATTGCTTTGATCAAGCATCCATCTTTTCTTCGAAAGCATCGGTGATCTGTGCCAGTGTCTTTTTCCACATAGCCTCACTGCGCTTGAAGGTAGACGCGATAGAAGAAGAACCGCTCTTGCTGGTGATGAATGCACGCATGGTGGAGTCGGTGCTGAGACCAACGCCGCTCATAGGCTGCAGCAAGCAAACGTACATATTCTTATATACGATGTCAAGCATTTCGGCAGACTCTTCGTCTCTTGCTACCTTACCGTCAAGAAGAATATCAAAGAAGTCGGGACGAACGATCTTGTAGGAGTGATATGCCATATCCTCAAGAATGATACCTGTCATTTCAAGATCCTGATTGATCTTGGGAACAGCGGTATAAGAGGACTTGTTATGGATGTAGGAATAGTAATCATCCTGAGATTCTTCATACTTAGGAGTAGGAAGAATACCAAACTCAAGCTCACCCTGTCTTAAGAACATGGTGGTATACATAAGCTGGCAGTAGAACATACTGTGACCTTCCTGGAAGCCTGTTTCCATACCGCCATCCATAGAGATCCATGCGGAGCAAGCCTGTACCTTGTCATCGGCAAGGAAGTCCATAACCTTGGAAAGAGTGTTGAGGATAGTCTCGTTCTGGAGATTGAGCATAGGAATATCATCCGCGTCCTTCTCAACGATGGTCAGACCCGAGCCGTAGAAGAAGGGTGCCCATGCATAGTTATTGAATATCATACCATAGCGGTCTGCCTGGGTCATAACGTTATCACCGTCAAGCTCTGCAACTGCCGCTTCACAGTACTCATACATCTTATCAATAGTCCACTTGCCGTCATTTACAAGACCGTAAATGCTGTCAAGACCAAGGTCAACTACAAGCTGCTTGTTGAAGTAAACAGCGGAAACTGCAGTGAATGCATGAATGTTGGTATCACCGATAGCAAATGCGTTTTTGCCGCCGATAGAGCTGGTGTCCATAACCATGCCCATCCACCAAGGATTATCGTAATTGATATACTCAAGAGTATTCATATCGCGCAGATAGCCCTTGTTTGCCAGCGACATAGTGGTAGCGCCGTTAGCGTGGAGAACATCACAGATCTTATCGCCTGCGTCTGCGGAGGAGGTAAATACGTTTGCAATGTTGGCGTTAAGCTCAACGCGGGATGCGATCTCAATGCCGTACTTATCCATTACAGCCATGTTTCTGTTATATGTAGCGTTACTGATAGTCTCAGCAAGAGAAAGATCGGAATAGATCTCGGTAAAGAACGTATTTACGTTATTTCCGTTTTCGATCTCACGCTCTAAGAAAGTGATGGTCTTACCTGCGTAAGATACTTCGGGAAGGTCGGGCTTGAGCTCATCAGAGACATCTCCGCCTACCGTGGTGGTGTCTGCGGAAGCATCGCCGCTGTTATCGCCGGAGGGAGTGTCAGCCGCTGCGGTTGTAGTGTCAGCAGGAGTTTTGCCGCTGTCACCGTTATCAGAGCAAGCTACCATACAAACAAGCATCAGCATAGCAAGAAGCAATGCAACAATGCGAATTGCGTTGGTGTGTTTCATGTTTTTTTCCTTTCTGAACATAGAATACGTATGCGAGAGAAATATCTCTCAATTTAATACCCTATAATAATACCACAAATCTCGCAATTTGTCAACATAATTTCGTCAATTTGATGTGTTATATCCCACATATTGTGCAAAAAAAGCAGCGCGGGCAAGCCGCGCTGCTGATTATGTATTACTCCAATTTACTGTCAAAGGAGTTTGCAATAGTGCCCAGTGTTCTCTTCCACAGACCTTCGTTTTTCTTGAAGTTGGATGCCATTGTGGAGGAACCTGTCTTATTGGTAATGAATGTACGGATAGTAGAGTCAGCATCAAGACCAACACTTGCGAGTGCCTGAAGCAGGCAAACGTAAACGTTCTCGTAAATATAGTCGAGCATCTCTGTGGACTCCTCATCCTTTGCGATCTTACCGTCAAGCAGTATATCAAAGAATGCGGGACGAATCTTCTTATAAGACTCATACGCCATATCCTCAAGGATGATGCCGGTCATTTCGAGCTCCTGGTTTACCTTGGGAATAGAGGTGTAGGAAGACTTCTGGTGAACATAGGAGTAGTAAGCATCCTGAGTATCATATACCTTAGGAACGGGAACGATACCGAATTCAAGCTCGCCCTGTCTCATTTCAAGTGTTACATACATAAGCTGAGCATAGAACATACCGTGACCTGCCTGGAAATAGTTACCCATGTTACCGTAAGAATACCAAGCACTGCACGCCATAACCTGATCGTCAGAAAGAAAATCCATAACCTTAGACAGAGTCTGGAAGGTCTTTTCATTGGAAATAACCAGTTTAGGAGTATCAGATTCGTCCTTCTCTATAAGCAGTTCGCCGGAACCGTAGAAGAAGGGCTGCCAGGAGTGGTTGTTGAAGATGAAACCGAAACGGTCAGCATCTGTCATAACATTGTCACCGTCAAGCTCGGCAACAGATGCCTGACAATACTCATACATCTTATCGATAGTCCATCTGCCATCTCTTACAACAGTATAAATGTCCTCAAGTTCGAGGTCCTTAACAAGCTGCTTGTTGAAGTAAACGCCTTCAACTGCCATGAACGCCTGAATATTGGTGTCACCGAGAATGAATGCGTTTTTGTCGGCGATAGAGCTGGTCTCCATAGCCATGCCCATCCACCAAGGATTATCGTAATTGATGTACTCAAGACTGTTTATGTCGCGCAGATAACCTGCAACTGCCAGAGACATTGTGGTCTGACCGTTAGCGGAAATAACATGACAAACCATATCGCCTGCATCTGCCTGATTGGTGAAGGTCTTCTTGAGCTCGGCGTTCTTAACACGGATAGACTCTATGGTAATACCGTATTTATCCTCAATAGCCATATTTCTGTCGTAAACAGCGTTACTTACAGGCTCTGCAAGTGACAGATCAGCATAGAATTCATTGAAATAAACGTCGATGTTGTTACCGATCTCGATCTCACGTTCAAGGAACTTAATGGTCTTATCCTTGTACGATACTTCGGGAAGGTCGGGTGTAAGCTCGGTTTCAGCGGGTTCGGTAGTTACCGAAGGATCATCGGTTGCATCGCCGCCGGAGGGAGCTGCGGTAGTAGTGTCAGCAGTGGCGGGTGTAGTGTCGCTTCCGTCACCGGTCTGAGCACAAGCAACGGCAGAACACATCATAAGCAGCACCAGCATAAACGCTATGACACGAATTGCATTGATGTTTTTCATAACAAATAATCACCTTTCTTAAGGATATTTTGTTGCGAGCGAATACTCACTCACTTTAGTATGCTATAATAATACCACACAACTCATCATTTGTCAACAAAAAATAACAGAAAATCATGAAGTATTGTTTTGTTTTTATATCATTAAACATCCGCCGACAAAAAGTGCCGACGGATGTTTTTGAATACTGATTTATTCTATGCTGCCTGCCGCAACCAGGTTAACACCTGTGCCGAGGAAGTTTTCAACAAGAACATCGCCAACAGCAACGGGAGCCTTGACAGTGATCTTTTTGATCTCCTCCATACCTGCGAACAGCAACTCCTTGGGAATGGGAGCGGAGGTGCGAACAGCCATCAGAGGAGCCGCACATCCCTCGGTCTTAACGGACGAGGTCAGAATTCTTACGGGATGAATAAACTCATTGCGAGCGTATGTATCGCCGCGGCGGCACTCATTGCCTTCAAGACTGTCTATTGTGCCCTTCTCTGCGTCTCCGTTAACGGTAATAACGCAACCCTTGGGGCAAGTGATACAAATTATCTTCTTTTCCATTTTTATGATCCTCCCTTATCAGATAACCTCGACTCTTACTGAGTCGACGCCTGCCATAGCCTCAGCCTTAACATCAACGGATTCCATTTCACCGGGATTGATGCGGATAAGCTTCTTGGTGTAGATCTTGTTTTCGCCTGCGTATACGTTGAGCGTTACGTTCTTTGCGGGAGCTGCCGCACGGAAGAACAGACGAGCATCAGCAGAGGGAACAAGTCTCTGAGGGCAGATATAACGAACGTTGCCGGCGGGAACTGTGGGGATTTCCTTTTCGCACTTAGGAAGTGTGCCTGCAGCGTACTGAGCAGCGGCGCGACCTGTGCGCAAGCTTTCCTCGGTTACGTTATCAACAAGGTCGTTAACGTGAACTACGTTACCGCAAGCGAATACGTACTCTTTGTTGGTCTGCATGAACTGGTTGACCTCGGGACCGGAGGTGATGCGGCTGAGCGCAACTCCGCACTCGCGGGACAGCTCGTTCTCGGGGATAAGTCCGCAGGACAGAAGCAGTGTATCGCACTCGAAAGTCTGCTCGGTGCCTGCGATGGGCTTCTTGGTTGCGGGATCGACTTCAGCAACTACAACAGCCTCTACGCGACGGTTACCCTTGATCTCAACAACGGTGTGACTGAGCATAAGCGGAATACCGAAGTCCTCAAGGCACTGTACACGGTTACGGGTAAGACCGGCGGTGTAATCCATGATCTCAACCACTGCGAGAACCTTTGCGCCCTCGAGAGTCATACGGCGAGCCATGATCATACCGATGTCACCGGAACCGAGAATAACTACCTTTTTACCAACCATTGTGTTCTGTCGGTTGATAAGTCTCTGTGCCGCACCTGCGGTGTAAACACCTGCGGGACGGGTACCGGGAGTCATGATAGCTCCGCGGGTACGCTCACGGCAACCCATAGCCAGAACGATGCTCTTACCGTAAGCGGTAAACAGACCGTCTGTGCTGTTAACACCGGTGATGCAGTGATCACCGATCTCAAGTACCATAGTACCGAGCTTGAACTCGACGCCCTTCTCTTTTACCTGTGCGATAAAGCGGCGTGCGTACTCGGGACCTGTCAGCTCCTCGCCGAAGTGCTTCAGACCGAATCCGGGGTGAATGCACTGCTCAAGGATACCGCCAAGAGAAATGTCACGCTCTGCGATGAGAACGCGCTTTGCACCGCCGTCAACAGCGCCGACAGCAGCTGCAAGACCGGCGGGACCGCCGCCGACGATTATAACATCATACATATTGTTATTCATTGATATATCCCCCATTATCTCAGATTTCCGGTGGTCATCTCGGAGCCGGGCTCGTTCTTGCGAATCTCGGCAACGGAAACGCCAAGCTCTCTTGCAAGGATCTCGATTACCTTAGGACCGCAGAAGCCGCCCTGGCAACGTCCCATACCTGCGCGCAGACGTCTCTTAACGCCGTCAACAGAGCGAGCGCCCAGTGTGCGATGAATAGCGTCGCAGATCTGACCTTCAGTAATAGTTTCGCAACGGCAAACGATGTTACCGTATCTGGGATCGCGAGCGATAAGCTCCTTCTTTTCCTCAGCGGAAAGCTCAACGAAGTGAGGTGTGCCGTGACGGATGGGGTTGAAGTCAGTCTTGAATTCAGCCTGCATACCTGCCTCGATCATCATATCAACAACGTATTTTGCGATAGCAACAGAGCCTGTAAGACCGGTGGAACGAACGCCGGAAATGTTTACGTAGCCCGCAAGGTCATCGTACATATCGATGTTCAGACCCTCGGGGTTACGCTGTGCGCGCAGACCGGAGTACTGAGTGATGGTGTCGCGAAGATTTACATTGGGAACCATCTTGCGGATATCAGCCGCGATACTGTCAAGACCTGCTACGTTGGTGCTCTTGTCTGTCTTATCGGTGAGATCCTCAGCGGTAGGACCAACCAGCATATTACCGTGAATGGTGGGGCAAATGAGCTTACCCTTTGTAACCTTGGTAGGAATGGGAAGCACGATCATATTAACACGGCAAGAGGTCTTCTTGTCGAGTATGTAGAACTGACCCTTACGGGGATTTACGTAGTAGTCGTTCTTACCAACGTAAGAAGCAACCTCGTCGCAGTACAGACCTGCAGCGTTGATTACGTACTTAGCCTGGATGGTCTGACCCTTATCGGTCTTAACCGCGCAAACCGCGCCGTTTTCAACGTCAATACCTGTTACCTTTGTGCCAAGCATGAAGTGAACGCCGTTGTCTGCCGCGTTTTCTGCCAAGCCGATGCAGAACAGGAAGGGATCGATGATACTTTCACGAGGAATATAAAGTCCGCCGCGAACCTCGGGGTTCAGCTCGGGCTCCATCTCCAGCAGCTCAGCACCGGTTTTGTACTCAATGTCATAAACGCGGTTCATCATAGCCTTGTGCTTGAGAGCGGGAAGCTTCTCAAACTGCTCGTCATTAAATGCGGGCAGGATAGCACCTATACGGGAGAAGGGTACGTCAAGCTCTTTTACGATCTTGTCGTACATGGGGTTTGCCGCAACGACCAACTGGCTCTCAAGAGTGCCGGGAGCTGCGTCATAACCGGTGTGAATGATAGCACTGTTGGACTTGGAGCTGTCGCCGCCAAGGTCCTCGTTCTTTTCAATTACCGTAACATCAAGACGGTACTTGGAAAACTCTCTTGCCAGCGCGCTTCCGACAGCGCCGGCACCGATGATAACAACATCTGTTTTCAACATATTGAACTCCTATTTTATATTAAATATTTTCTTATTTGTCACTATAACCGTGAGCGTCTATCTCGGGGACGAAATTGTCATTATCCGTAAAGGGATAGAAGTCGCGGGAAAGCTTCGTAAAGTTAAGCGCAGTAAGGTCTGCCGATGCCGCGCCGTGTGTTGCGGCGGGATAGATAAGGTCGGTAAACTTGCCGTAGAACGCGCGGAAAGATGTGCACGCCTTAACAACTACCATATCGAAGTCGCAAGGATCGTAACCGAAGCAACGGTAAAGTCTGGGGTCGCCTGTCATGCAGTGCTCATGAGTAACCACAACAATGGTATTTCTGATCTGAATAACTGCGGAAACGCCCATATTGATCTGAACACCGTTGGAGAAGGTCATTATACCGTCGTAAATAGCCTTGATCTTAGCCTCGACCTCAATGGGATTATAAAGCTTTGTGCTCTTGAACGCACCGAGCTTTGCCTTAATGGTCTTGCCAACGCCCAGCTCTACGCACTTATCAACGAAAGGACCGTCGTTTATATAGATAAGACCCGTGATGTCGGACTCAAGCGCGATTATGCGCTCCAGAACCTCAACGCTGTCGCCTGCCGCGCCTGCGTTGGAGGAGTCTGCGAAATCGTTGCAAATGACCGGCTTGCCGCTCTTATTGTTCTCTGCTATACGAATAATATCGTCTATCTCATAAAGATCACACTTGAACTCGCGGCGCATAGCGTAAAGACCTGCCGCCAGCTCTTTCGCGTACTTATCAGCTTTTGCCATGTCCTTGGATATTGCCACGACGGAGGAACCGCCAACGGCAACGTCAAGCCAGGGCTGCATCTGATAAATGGAGAAGTCCTCAAGCTCGCCGCTTTCCACCAGCTCGTGAGCACGACGGATAAGCGTTGCAAAGGGCTCGGTAGAGGTTGTGTACGCGCTTGCGGGAACTACCATGGGAATAGTTACATGAGACATATGCAGCGCTCCGCGCTCCTTGATCATACGCAGACCAATTGTAGCTGCGCGAGCACCTGTTTCGTATATATCGATATGAGGATATGTATTGTAGCCGCAGATAACGTCAGCGTTTTTGACCATACGCTCCGTAATGTTAGCGTGCAAGTCGGTGGAAACCGCGATAACTACGCCTTCGCCTACAGCATCGCGGACAGCCTCGATAATATCGCCCTCGGGGTCGTCACGCTCGGTGGTCTGTGCCGCACCGTGAAGTGCCAGAAAGACACCGTCAATATCGGGATTGGCTTTAACAATGGAAATAAGATGATCAATATAGCCTGTCAGCACGGACTGATCAATGATCGCGCCTGCCTGAGCGTTCATATAACCGCCTGCAATTATTTCCGCTCCTGCTTCTTTCAGCACCTTGAAATGTGCGCTAAGTGCGTCCTTAGCACCATTCTGCTTTCCGAAGGTTTCTGCTACCTTCAGCATTTCCTCGCCATAGCAAGAACCGCCGCGAACGTATTGCTCATCGCCGTTGATGCCGGGAGAAAATGAGTTAACTTCCTGATGAAAACCACCTAAAACAATCTTCATAACCTTGTCACCTCATCATGTTTTGAGTTGCACAGTTTATAATTGACAAATAAATGTCAATCTGCTGATATAGCGGACTGCACTAAGATAAATATATCACTTTTTTGCACATTTGTCAATAGTATCAGTAAAAAAACATCAAAATAATTAAGTTTTCTGTCAAATAGTCGCAACTTTTCAACACAAGTCAACACCACCAAATATTGGATATGATTATTGATGTATATAAAAACAATCATTTTTTTCAACAAATCAACAAAAAAATGTTGACTTTTTGTGATTGGGGGTTTATAATTAAATTAACAACATTTACCGCTTCACAGAAAGGACGCAAACTCATGTTAACCAGTGAACGACAACGACTTATCCGCGAAGAGGCGATCAAAAAGGGAGAAGTCACTATTCCCGACATGGCGAAGAAATTCAACGTATCAATTGAGACTATTCGCCGCGACATCAACATAATGTGCGAAAAGAACCTGATAAAAAAGGTGCACGGCGGTGCCATCCCGATACAGTTCCCCATCAGGGAAGACACCTACGACATACGTTGCGCACAAAACAAAAGCGAAAAATTTGCAATCTGCAATTATATCGCCCACAATCTGATATCCGACAACGAAAGTATCGCAATAACCAGTGGCAGTACCATGGAAATGCTTGCTGACATGATCACGGGCAGAAACCTAATAATTGTCACAAACTCCATCAATGTAGCAACCATACTCCAGAACCGCATACGCCAGAACGCGATCTCAGGCGAAGTTATCATTCTGGGCGGCGAGATCCACCCCGACGAACGCTACACTATCGGCGCTATCGCCATCGAAATGATAAAGCGTTTTACCTTCTCCAAAGTATTTTTCAGTGCCTCGGCTGTTGACGGCTCTGACATAATGTCCTCCAACATGGGCGAAGGACTTATCATTTCCTCCATTATCCAGCACGCGCAGTTCAAGTGCCTGGCTGTTGACACAAGCAAATTCAACATTCGTTCCACCTATACCTGCGCTTCCCTTTCGGAAATTGATGCCATCGTCACAGATGACAATTCCAACCTGACAGAATCAGTCGCCGAAGATTTTGAATCGGCGGGCGTTGTCTGGCACAAAGTCCCTGTATGACATAAAGAAGCGTATCTGCCGCCGCAGATACGCTTCTTTTTTATTTTATTCTTGTTCCATTTCTTCTTGCATCTTAAGACGATACATCATCTCAAGTCGCTTCTTGCGATAGAACACACCCATGACCACGCCAAATACAACTACAAGCAATGCCAATGTGCCGAACATCACAAATGAGAACTGTGCAATATTCATTCCCAAAAACTCGCGTTCCTCGGTAGGCATATATTGAATGATCTGTTCAAACTCATCAGTAATGCCGTAATCATACTTCAAATCCTCGGGAACGATAGCCGTCGAGCGATCAACGCTGAGAACATCAATGGCAACAACATACTCGGAATCTTTGTATGCCGACTTCAAATAGAAGGTAGCATTACCCTCTTTGTCCACGATAGAAGACTGAACCTCGGTCAGCGCCCCATCGCTTTCCACCTGATATAAGGTAGCGCAGCTATGCGTGCGATCCTCGCCTACATATATCTGCGGGGAGAAGTTAAGCTCGGTGTCATCCGTAAATGAGAGCACATAGCTGTCCGCATCTCCGAGTGTCTGAGCATGAGACTCGGCAGGCTGTGAGTTTTCACTTATCGAATAAGACATATTATAAGATCCGGATATCTTGCCGCCCTCAAGGCTCGCGCAATCGATTTTGACAGCCGAACCGTCATTCATATTCACAGTCATATTGACGTTTTTGCCGGACAAATCGGACAAAACAGCTCCGCTTATCGGACTGTCAGTGTTGCAGTTGACAGACACTTGAACCTTGGGTGCCGACAATTCTTTTGCCTCAACCGTCGCCTGATTCACCTGCTCCACGACCTCATTCCAACCACTGTTATTTTCAACAACTGCATCTACTTTGACAGTAATATCCTTTGCAGCAGAGCTTTGAGATCCGGATGTCATTTCTTTAGCAACTGTAGTTGAAATTGATGCATATGCGCTTTCTTTGACAGTTACGGTTTCAACTACTGAAGTGTTTTGATCTTTAGGGTAAGTGGTAGTTGATTGAGATTGTCCCGCCGGATTGGCAGAGCATTTCAGTACAGGTCCCGGATCATCAGGCATACTTGCTTTGATATCCGACACAACATTTACACCGTCTGTAGGTGTACCGAGATAATATATCGTATAAAGATTATCGCAGTTATAGAATGCGTTTTCGTCAACAGATTTTACATTAGCGGATATAGTAACATCCGCAAGAGCACCACAGCTGTAGAAAGTCCACAAAGGAAGCACCGCCACAGACGCATTTACTGTAGCTCCGACAAGTCCCTTGCAATATGCAAACGTCATAATGCCGATCTGATTGACAGAAGACGGTATGGTAATATTACGAAGAGCATAACAGCGGTAAAAAGCACGCTGACCGATCGAATTCAGCGTATCCGGCAGACGAACTGCCTGCAGGCTTTCACAGCGTTCAAATGCGCTCTCTCCTATAGAACGCAGACCCGAACCGAGCGTCAGCAAAGACAGCTTAACACACTTGGCAAAAGCGGAGTTACCAATTGAGGTAACCGTATCTGCAATTGTTACTGTTTTAACACTGCTATAGTCATAAAATGAGAAAGCACCGACAGAAGTAACACCCGACCCAATATTGATAACACGTATTTTATCGCGGAAATATTGCCACGGCGCGCGTTGTACCTCGGTATAATTATCCATAGCACCCTTGCCGGATATGGTCAGCGTGCCATCAGCGAATTCCCATTTGACACCCGAGCCGCAGCTACCCGAATTGGCAGCCGAAACGCAAGGCACAAACAGCGCCACCGCCAGCGTGACCGCAATAAACGCCGCCACAAGCCGACAAATATTCAATTTTGAAAATTTACAGCGCATAATGCCTCCTTTTCTACGATCTTCTAAACGGAAGAAATACTCCGTTTTAAGAAATAACGACAATAAAACAATTTTTATTCTTGATTTAAAGCTTTCTTTTGCTTTTTATTAATAATAACAAGCGCAACAACACCAACAATAAACATAAACAATGCGTGAAACGCCAACTCGGAAATTCCCCAAATTAATTTGTCATTGTCTCTCAGGAATTCACATAAAAACCGAGTAGAGCCAAAAATCACCATCATTAATGGATATTCGCGCCCATCTGCAACATAATCATGCTTTTTAGCACGGATGAGCAGGAACACAATGATAGCAATGGCAATTAAAGCCTCAATCGGCTGGATTGGAAACCTTATGTCGCCTTTCGAAGCATTGTATAATCCCCACGATGACACATATCCGTAACAGCATCCGCCAAATATGCATCCGAAGTGACTGATACCATGCACCGCTATAGGGCCAATGGCAAGCAGGGCACATATATCCTTCCAACTGATTTTCAACAGTTTGGCGACCGGGTAAGCAATAAGGGGAACATACACGAAAACTCTGACAATATTATTTCCGCCAAAGCTTGTAAAGCCACTGGCTATCCAATACAGCACAAACATCCATAAAACAGCCACCGGGTAAACAATAAGAACAATTACTATGGATTTCCACAGCGGTATCTTCATTTTTCTTCCCAAAAATACAACGAACAAAAATACCGACACAAATCCAAGCGCGAAAAAAATATCATATATGGTTTTAGACAAACCCAATTCAAAAACCTTTTGAATCAATGCATTCATAATAGCACCTCATTAAACTCGGGGGTACGCCGCCCCTTTATTTAAAGGGGCGGCAATGCGATTAATTTTAAGAAACAACATCTTCTCTATGCGGATTAGTCGAAGTATATGCTGTCTCGCTATCTGCTATGCTAAAGCCGCTGGGCTTACTTGATACCTCACCACCGGACGCAGTATAGTAATATTCCGTTCTGGTAGTTGTAGTGGAAGTTGTTGTCTTGGCACCATCTGTGTACTTAAGAACGGCAGTGGCAGTTTGACTACCGGTAATGGGTACGGTTTCTCCCGGTTGATATGTCTTGTTGCCAATCTTCCAACCGACAATTTCCCAGCTCCTCGTCCAAGTAGATGTCGAGCCGGTTGCCTTAGAAACAGTTGTGATCTTTTTATAAGCCTGATATGTGTCAGCATCACAACCGTTATCCTTTACAACATAACAAGCCTCCTCCTGGGGATAACCCGATTGCACCGTAAAGGTGCCATTGGTCGTGCTGGACTTGCTCTCCGTCCAAGACTGGCTACCCGGCAGAGTAACGACGCGTGTTCCGTCATCCATCAATGTTCCGTAAATCATGTCGGGCGTTGTAGGCAACGTCTGATCGTTAGCAGTAGAGTTAAACTTCACGTGCGGTGCACACGACGGCTGATCAATAGTAACCGCATGCTTCAAGCCAACTTCATATGTTACTCCGCCATAAACCACAGTCATTGTGCTTACAGTCTGACAGCCAATCGGGTAGATTCTTGGATTTTTATCTTCAATAATATAATTCGCACCATCCTCTTTAGCACCGATGCTTTTTTGTACCTGTTGGTTGTTGGACGTAAACTGATATACTGCAGGCTCGCCCACAGTAGCTGCCGTCGGGAAGCTCATGCTGGCAGTAAAGCTACTCGGCATACCTAAAATCTGCAACTTGACGCTCGGCACAACTACAGTATACTTATTATTACTTTTGGCATGGAGATATACAGTCGCATAATAATCGGTAAAGCTATTATAGCCATCAATGTTATCACTGTTCAATACAGGACCGCCGCCTACCGGAACATTCTGTGCATAAAGCGTCAGTTTAGTTGTCGGCGTCGGGTCAACTCCGACAACCTTTACCTCAGGCTTGTCGGACGCAAGCGTTATATTACTCATTGTCTTAGAGCTTGAGGTTGACTTTTGTGCTCCGTTAATATCTATATAATTGATCTTATAATTGAGCAGCGCAGTATAATCTCCTGCGAAATACAAAGTATCGCCTGCGGTAACAGCAATTGTACTGTTGCTGTTTCCTTCAAATCCAAGTGTCAATGTAGCGGTTTGATCTGAATGAACACCATTAGATATAGACGTTGCGACATCAGTCGAAGTATCAGCAATAGTATAATAAGCCTGCATGCTTGACGGAATATGCTTAAATGTCAATGTAATGTCGCTCAAGCTTGGAGTACCGTTTACGGGTTTAATTTCATTATTATCAAATCCGACAACTTTAAATTTATATTCATCATCATTGGCGCCCAGAGTTATAGGCTGCATAAATCCATTTGTATATCGAGTTTGATAGTAATACGTTGCGGGAGTGCTGCCGGATGCCGGAGTCTTTTCCAGTTCGCTTATATAAACATTTGTTATCTGAGTGATCTGCTGATTCCAGGATGCCGTTGCACTGTCCACTACGTTGTAATAGCCATTGATATTGTCGAATTTATTACTAATATTCTCAATCTTTGAATTACTTGCCTCAATATAGATCGGATTGCCGTCTGCATCCTTTTCATTGTCGGCATCGCCTATAGAGTAGAAGACCGAATCCTTTAAAACGTTGTCCATCTTGACGCCTTCAAGCTTCCAATATCCTTCCACGTGTGGCAATGTGAACGTGTAAATGTTCGTATTCTCCGCATCACCGTCAGCATATGTTGCTATATCGCCGGATCGTGTTGCCCCGCCGTCAGAGTATGTTGCCTTCAGAATATAATATTCGGGAGTTCCGTTCACGGTAGTTCTGCGCGAGAATTTACCGAACACGTCGGAAGACGAAGCATTTTTAAAGCTCAGTGAGATCGTTCCTGTCTTAGCATCTGCGTGCAATGACTGAATGTGTGTATTAATGCCTCCATCTACTCCTAAATATTCTACAGGTTGAGTAGGAACTACAGTTATCATAGGAGCCTTGATTGCCATATCAATTATCTCGGTACCACCCGCCACGGTAACTGTCATCTGTTCAAATTCATATTTCTTTACTGCGGTTACAAGGAACTGACCGCCGGCATAGCGTCTTGTAGTAGGATTCCATGTAAGGTCGGTATCCAGACCGTTGGTATATTGAAGTATTACACCAACCAAGCCGGGAACCACGTTGTTTTTGTTATCCAAAATAACGGCGCTGACATCAAATGTGTGTTCTTTGTTGGCGAACTTATATTCAAAGTTAATACCGTTTACATACTCCTGAAGATCTTCCTCGGGTTTAAATTCAGTGCTGTCTGTGGAAATATATATCTCCGTGCGCAGACCAACATAAACTTCACGTGTGTAAGGAGTTACTTCGTAATAATCTCCGTCAATGCTAACATATTGCATTGTATACGTATCACTGGAGCTGAATACTATATTCGCTTCATAAACACCGTTACCCTTAGCTGTGTATTCGGTGACCATAGACGCATTGCTTGTATTGGTAAATATACCCTTTACCTCATGAGAAGCATTACTGCTATCTGTAATAGTGATCTGGAACGATTCGGATACATAGTTATCAGAGGTCATATGTGTATATGACGAGCCTATACCGTCAAGGCTTATTACCCTTGATACTCCAACGCCGGGCACTAATACCGAAACAGTAGCCTGAAGATCATATTCAATACCGTCTACCGTAATTTCACGCAACAGATATTCTCCGGGAGCGGTAAATTCATGTTCCACGATCCATTCGCTGCCCGATTCATTGGCGGCGGTAGCTCTAAACTCCATAGTCTCTTGGCGAGTACCCTGGGTGCTGTTGATCTTTCTGATAAAGCTTGCTTGTACTTTACTGTCCGAATCAACGCTGTTTCCTTCTATAGCAAGCGCTACTCTTATAGACAGATCTGTCTCGTCTTTATCGAATTCTATCTTATCTAACAGCTCGCCGTCTTCGCCCTTACCTACCTTAGCGGATGCGATAAGCTCTTGCATGGAAAGCTGATCATCCTTCATCGCGTCGGGCGCTGTATATGCGCCAAACTGAATATTCAACGAAGCGGATATATCGCTGTCTGCCAACACCATGTCATTGAATACCTTTGTACCGTCAAGATATATCAATGCAGAGATAAGCATGGGCTCATTTGCTGTAAGGCTTGTAATGGTCAGAAGTGTCTGATCACCGACGGTGGTATTTGTTCTTTCATCATCGTCAAGCATGATAGGAACAATAACCTTACCTACGTCTTCATATTTCAGCTCGGTAGCAAGGCTTGCGGTAGCAAGCAGCTCACCGGTTTGTCCGTTAACAAAAGCGATCTTCATTGCGGACAGAAGAGTAAGTATTCTTCCCACTTCATCAGGGGAACTTGCATAAAAGGTATAGCAGCTACCCGAGCCCTGAGTGGTGCTGTAATCGGTCAGATATTTACCGTCCTCGTCACCCTCGGCACCCCAGATTCGGTTGGTACCGGAATAACCTATAACCACGTCCTCTTTGCTGGGTTCGGGATCGCTCATTGAAACAGTAACGGTTTTTTCTATAACCGTGTTTGTCTCATCCGTATAATGATTTACAGACCCGGTACTAACCTTGGTATGGTCCTTGAGATAATACCAAGAGGCAGCATCTCCCGGACGCTGGTAAACCTCTACATTAACCTCGGTTTTCTTTTCGGGCTCTTTCTTTTCTTGACCCTCTACCTCGGGATATGTTGTCGTAGTAGTGATAGTAGTCAAAGAGATCTGCACATTTTCTGTTACGGGATTATTATCTTCATCAATCCACGTAACCTCCTTATAAACATCACGCGGTTCGGTTTCGGGTTCGCCTTCCAGTATAAGGTACGAGCCCTTACCGTTGGTTCTTACCCAAAAATCGAGCGCCAAACCATATGTGTCTTGCATAACGTAGTCGGTTGCTCTGATAGGAGAACCTGCCACTGCCTTAACATTACTATAATCGGTGTCCATAATTGATGTGGGATAATCTGTAACCGAACTTGTGCTGATGTTTGCTTTTATGGTTACGGGATCGGGCAAAAGGAAACTAGCCCCATTCCACGCGCTTGTCAAAGAGCTGTCGTTTTTATTTTTTACCGCCTCACCAATAGTTTTTTTAGGAATACTTATAGTAACGTTGTTTGCTCTTAATGCGGTACCACTATGAAGCCATTGGTCAACACGCTTTACAAGGCCTTGATATATAACAGCTTCATGAGTATCACCGGACATTACCAAGCTAACAGCTTCACTCAAATTTGAAGCATAATATGATACTAACTTTCCGTTCAGTTTACATGAATCAATGTGTACCAACGCATTGATCATAGTATCTATTTCGCTCCACTTTATTGTCTCGGCTCTGGCAAGATATCCTCCGTCTTTCTCAAAATCATCAAGAAATCCTTCCAGCATGCGCATATCAGAAATATACTGCTCCAAGCTTGATGTGCTCATCTCCGTAACGGTTGTGAAAACGATCTGTCCCACAGCCGGATCCGATTGTTTCAGTATGTTGCGGGCGGCGTTCATAGCTGCCAATTCCGCGGTTGCATTGTTTAAAAAGTCATCAACACTTGTAAATTCATGAGGAGTATATGTTGTTATCGGTGTTTTTGCTGGATCTTCGTTATGCTTTTCTATTCGAGAAACAGTGTCGAGCTGATATATCTCAAACATTGTCTTCAGTGCCTCAAACGCTTCAAGCATTACATCATCATGTAATTTTTCCATCAAAGCATGCAGACTTCTGATATCATCACCGGAGCACAGCCTATCCGGATTATCTTCAAGGATAGTACACATATAAGCACCCATCAAGCCGGAAATTGAACCAAATGAGCTCGACAGATTTTCAAGGCCTGCTCTTGAATTATTCAAATGTGTATCCGCAATATATCTCAGTCTTGTAGCTTCTTTGTCTCTTTCTGAGCTATCGGTAGGATATGCCGTATATTTAACAGATGCGATCGCTCTTACTCCACGCGTGTCATCAGATTCAGGCTTCAGGAACGCCTCTCCGTTCCAAAGCGTATATCCAAAGCCCCAGTTTTGGTCTTCACTGCTGGACCCCAAGGAAGCATCCATTACACGTCCGTCATCTCCGTATTTTACTGCATATAAAGGAGAATACAGCAATTTCTCGCTGTCAGTGCTCAGACCTGCAGGTCTTAACACGATATTATTAAGTCCGTATGAAAGATCGGACAAATTGATAAGGTTACCCCATGTAAGGTTGCGCTGTGCAAGGTCCAACGCCCCATCTCCTATCTTGGATGCATCGGGCGCGGTGGAATTGGTTGCCAATGCGATCTCCAGGTTACCGTTAGCCACAACAGATGTGCTTGCCCCCTGAACCTGCGGTGCCATAGACAAGGTTACCCACGAAAAAGTAGCCACTGCCATAGCTGCTGCGGAAACGGCGAATATAAGCAATGTTGCTATTATTTTTTCACGTATTTTAGGCAAGCGAGCGCGATACAGTTGTATCCTTCGTTCTGTCTCTCTCATTATTCAGCCTCCTGTTGTTCTGACTTTTTCACTTCCGTAGGAAGCGGCGATACTTGATCGCTTGGTTTTATTTCATCGTCGGGCGTGGCGTCCTGAGCTTGGCTATCCTCTGCCTGCATTCTTGCCACTTCCCGCTTGATATTTGCAATTTCACGTTTGATACGCTTAACGTTTTCTCTCAAAATAATTGCCGTCAGCAGTATCACGGGCATCACTACGATGCTCAAAAAACCCATCTTTGTAGTTAAAAAATCATAAAGCTTTTCAAAAATATTACCACCCGGGGTCTGATACACAACGCGTCCCACAAGGTTTTCCGCGGTCACGTAGTGTCCGTCTTCACTGTTGTTATGGTCGCCGCGTGTGCGAAGTGCAATCTCTCCATTGATATCTTCAATGCCAACAACACGGTGCGTCACCATTTTGCCTAACATATACGTTTCAAGCGAGCGAAACGTTATTATATCTCTTTCTTTTATATTTTGTATATCTGTTTTTTGACAAACTATCAATGTTCCCACGGGTATCGTGGGCTCCATGCTGTCACTGACAACATGGAACACACTGTACCCGAATATGGAAACATAGCCGTTATGCATTATCTGATACATAACAAACCCGCAGAACAGTATTGCAACTGCAAGAAGCACCGATGTGACTATTGAAAATATTTTTTCAGCGCGTGACTTCGGCTTTTTTTTCATCTCCATTTCTTGCTTATTCATGCGGGGATCTCCTGGTAAATTGAAAATTGATTAAGGGGTGGCAGCCGACTCGGCAGGCGCCGTTGTCTCGGCGGGTGCCGTAGTTTCGACAGGTGCCGTAGTTTCGACAGGTGCCGTGGTCTCGGCGGGTACCGTGGTCTCGGCGGGTACCGTGGTTTCGGCGGGTGCCGTAGTTTCAACAGGTGCCGTAGTTTCAACAGGTGCCGTAGTTTCGACAGGTGCCGTCGTTTCGGTCGATGCCGTGGTTTCAGAAGGAGTTACTGTAAATAATCCTTCAAGGCCGCCCAGACCATTTGAAAGATCTATATCTCCGCCCTGCTCAATGTTAATAGTTCCGTCAAAGCCATCGGAATAGATACCAAAGCCCTTGAACATTGCTCCGGCGGTTACGGCAGTCACGGTAAGCGTTCCCTTGACGTATTCATACTTATCCTCGCCCTCGGTAATCACCAGCTTGGCGGTATCATCAAGCGAAATACGACCAAACGGAACGTCTTCGGTATTTGATTCACCGCTTACTGGAACTTCTGTAATACCTGTAAAGGTGCAGTTTGTAATTTCCGTCTGACCATGGTCGACCGTACCTACAATAGTGCCTATTCCCTTAGCTCCTGCTTGCGTTGTTGTAAGTTTTGTATTCATTACATAGCAGTCTTCGAGAACGGTTGTAACTTCACTGTCTTCACTCGCATGGCCAAGAATACCACCAACCGTACCTGCTCCAGAGATATTACTGCCTTCAACCGAGCAATTTGTTAGAGTAATCGTAGTGGCAACTCTATTATTTGCATTTACCGCGGCATACGTATTGCCTATCAAACCGCCCGTATTAGGTGAACTGCTGACAAGCGTTGAATTTATCAAATGACAATTATTAAACTCTACGCTTTCAAGCCCTGCAATGCACTCAATAAATGCGCCTGAACCTGATGTGTTAGCACTTGACATAGTGGAATTTTGTATCAGCAGATTATTGATGATCAGCTTTTCTTGTCCATTCTGGTTTTCAACCCCGCCTGCCAAAAGAGGCGCGCTAAGTCCGACAATAGAGTTACTGTTACCATTGATGGTTATTGTTGCGGTACTGTTCTGTGTTGCCATTACCACAGGAGTCCAGCTAACGCCCGTCATATCAATATCATTTGCGATATTGATGGTAATATCATCCTTGACATTTTCATCCGCAATAAGCTGCATAGCGGCAATAAATTCATCGGTCGTGGATACCGTCACAACTTTATCTCTGTTTCCGTGAACTATTTCCTCATCGCCGTTAATGATGACGAGCAGACCCGTTGTTCCGAAGTCCTCAAGACCATATACAAGTCCGCTGGCATCCGCAACGTGACCTTCTTCAACAACACCACTGTCAACACAATTTATAATATACGTATCGCCAAGATTGGCAACACCTATAATAGAACCAATACCTTGGTTTTCGTTTTTGTTGGTAGATATAAGCGTAGTATTAATTACTTCGCAATTTTCGATATACTGATATGTAGCGGGATCGGCTCCGGATCTGCCAAGGATTCCTCCCACAGTTCCAACGCCTTTGATCTCACAGTCCTCAACAGTACAGTCCGTTATATTAACAGTAGTTTCAACTACTCCTTCTTTTCCTGCTGTATATCCTATTAACGCGCCTGTGTTGTTTGCGCCCGTAACACTTGACTTGATCAGATGACAATTTTCAAGAGTTACATTTTGCACTCCGTCAACACTTTCGATAAACGCGCCGCTTCCCTTACTGTTTCTACTCGTCACCTCGGAATATCCGATAGTCAGATCCTTTATAACGATAGAGGACTCGCCTGCAGCTCCGCCGGCAAATAACGGTGCAGTCAAGCACACTATCTCTTTTCCGTTGCCGAGAATAGTAACTGTATTGGTATTGCGAGTTCCATTGATCTGGATCGGATACCAATCAAGATCTGCCATACTTATATCAGCCTCAAGACGCATTGTAATGTCGCCAACCGACGGATCATTGATCACGTTTTCGGCATATCTCATTACCGTTGCAAATTCAGAGGCAGTCCTGATAATGAACACACCGTTTGCATCGTGCCCGACACTATCTATACTTTTCCAAGTACCGTCCCAGATATCGTAATCCTTTTCGGGAAGTCCGATCATATCACGGCCCGCCACACCGGTATTCATATTCCCCGCCATAGGCGAGTCGGAAATAACCATCCACGCATATGCGGAAATAACTATCAGTATGACTGAAACCAGCAAAATGTATGCGGACGAAAGCAGTTTCAGTACTGATTTCTTCATGCGCCGCCACCCTTACCTTGACCGCGGCGAGAAGCGATCGCTGCATCCAGATTGTCGAAGAAGCCCGACAACACCGTAATATGCAACGCCAGTTGCTCTCTGTCCTTTTCAATTTGAAGCTGCTCTGCAGCTTTGCGCTCCTCTTCAAGACGAATACGCTCTGCCTGACGGCGTTCGCGCTCTTCTTGCTTCTGACGCAGCTCCTCTTGACGCTTTTCCCAAAGTGCCTGAGCTTTTTCTTCTTCCTTGCGGATTCGCTCACGCTCTTGTTCTTCCTGCTTAAGACGCTCTTGCTCTTCAAGTATACGCGCCGCATCCTCAAACTCCTGAGTAGCTTCCATTGCGCGGCGCTGCTCTTCAAGCTCATCACGTGCTATAAGCAGGTCCTCAATTCCGCGGAATACAAATTCAAGCTCTGCTATAAACAGCTTGCCGCGACGGTTATCCTCAAGCTCACGTTCAAGTCGCTCAAACTCAAGGCGGGCACGTTCAGCCTCCTGCTCCTTACGCAGCACTTCGGCTTGACGCTCCTCTTCGAGGCGTCTGCGTTCTTCTTCCTCTTCCTGTTCTCGGCGTATACGCTCCTCTTCCTCTCGCTTGAGTCGCTCCTGCTCCTCAACCAGACGGCGGCGCTCCTCGGCCTCCTCAAGCATAAGCTGCTCTTTGGTAAGCTCCTCAATAAGTACCTTGCGTATCTCGATATCGGGAAGATCGTAATCTTCTGTCAGTTCTTCAATGATCTCTTTTATAAACTTAGGCTTGAGAACACGTCTCTTGGCGGGCGCCGCAGTGGGAACCTCGCGTGATTTTTCGTCCTCAAGATAGTTTTTCAAAATAATGTAGTTGAACATGACACCGTGGAAAATATCTCTCTGGAAGGTGTCACTTATATCGGGGCTTTGCTCCTCCACCTTGATGGCGTAGCCGATATCCTGATAATGATGGAAGAACTCATATAATTTTGCAACTGCTTTGTAGTTGGGATTTTTCTTAATTACGTTTGTTTTGACAAGCGCGCCTCTGACACGCTGTGCCTTTGCCATTTCCTTGGCGAAAGGCGAATTCATGAACGCGCCAAGCACTCTGTTAAGACGCGCAACGCGGGACAGCACATCGCCGTGTTTTTCATCGGTGGAAAGTATGTCATCCTTTTCCTTGATGTGCAGGAACATATCCAGATGCACATTTTCCGTTGCACTTTCCATGTTGGATGTCAGCTTGAGCTTTGCGCCAAACTCATCCGTCATGGCGTTTGCCAATGCGTCATAACGTATTTTTACAAAGTGATAAGCATCCTCAAGCACCGTGATAACAAGACGGTTTTCATAAATGAGCACCGAGTCATCGCGCAGCTTTTGCATCAAGTGATTGGGGCGGACTTCTCCTCTGCCCTCGTCGAAATCATCAACAAGCGCGCCGTGTTGCGCCAGATGGCGTACAACCGCAGGCTCACCCTTCTTGGCGTGTGCCACATTAACGATGATCTCTTCTTCACGGATAATATTTCGAGGATTGGAAATGATAAACTGCAAACTTTCAAGTGCCTCTTCAACAGCCTCGACCCACTTGATGTCTATGATCTTATCCAGTCTTCTGTTGGAGAACTGGAATTCGTTTTGAGCTATAGCGATCTCATGCATGAAGAAGTTGTAGAACTCGGTACTGGCGAGGGCACGAATCACGCTCTTTGTGTATTTGAGATAAACGGCGTCTATCAAAGAAGTCTTTGGCTTTTTGCCACCGTGGAAAATGGATTTCTTTTGCTCTGCCATACCGAGCTCCTTTCTTCAAGAATGAATATTTCTTAAATGTTAGTTGTTTTTCTTAAGGAAGTCTATGTAGTCTTTACATTCAACCATGGTGTTCTTGCCGAACAGCTTATCAAGATAGGACGAGAACTTGGTCAGCTCATCCTTCATAAAGCCGAGGTTCAGCGACTCGAACTTACGAAGCACCTTTTTAGCTACCATAAAGTCGATAGCTTCAATTTCCGTACCGCCGCAGGCGATAAAGCAAGGAACGTAATCACCCAACTGCTTCATAATACGGTTACCGAACGCAAGACGGAAATTCTTTATGAGGTATTCGTTCATTTCCTCCAGCTTGTCAAGATTTTCTGGAGAAATGAAATATTTCTTTTTTGCCTCGTCAAACATTTCGTTGATATGATCGGTAGAAATGTATATCGGGGGCTCTGTCTCACACTCAAACGCCTCTGCGCGGCTGTCAAGGTCGATGGGTATTGCACGGTCGTAAACCTTATCCGCTACGGCGAAGGTGGAGTCGTCGTTGTTGATGGTACCGGTAAACCAGATGTTGTTGGGTATCTGGATCTTACCGTTGTTGATAAGACAGGGGTCGTTATCCCAGGTTGCCGTAGCAACGTCTATCTTCCACTCGCTCTGAAGCGGCATTTCGAGAATTGACAGCATTTCCGCAAAGTAATATTCAACACGCGCGATGTTCATCTCGTCGAGAATGATAAATGTGGGATCGCGATAATAATTAGCTTCATATACCGTGCGCAAAAAGTCTGTCTCGGTATATTTTTTTGTAAATTCGTTAAAGTAACCGTAAAGCTCGGTGCGCTCACGCCACGCAGGCTGAACGGAAACCACCGTGGTGTCCTTCTGAACAAACTTACCGAACGCGTAAGGCAGTGACGTTTTACCTGTACCCGAAATACCCTGCAGAATAATGATTCGCGCAGTGCCCATCGAAGCGATATAGTGACGTATCAGCTTTATATCGTAGTACAGATGCAGCTGCGATGCCGAATATTTACGGAATCTGTCACAAAACTGCTCAAGAGTAACATCATTGTCATACGGAGGCGGCGTGTAGCCTGCCTTGTATATGTTGTCCACCGTGGTAAGACGGAAGAAACGGCTGTCAACGGGATTGACGGGAGGCGAGGTCAGCTTGTTGCGCTTGGAGTTGTCAAATTCGGTAGGCTCATCGCCATCGTCAAGACCGAGATCGGCTGCGGTAGCGTCGCCGCCAAGCTCTGCCAGACGCATGGCAAGCAGCTTATCCTTCTCGTAATTGGCACGTATCAGCTCACGCTGAAGCTGATTGACCTTTTTTGCCATTTCGTCGTATTGCTTCACGGGGATACGGAATCTGAACAGCTTCTTGATACCCTTGACCGCGAATATTATAAGTACGACGATAGCCGCCAGTAACACCAGATTGGCAATTAACAGCAGTATCCAGTCCAGAGTTGTAAAATCGCTCTCATTTGCCTTTATGGCGTTCATTCTTCCGGGGAAATTGAATATATTGACCACAAATTCAAAAGCGGAAACGAAAATATCTAAAAATGACTTAAATATTTGCCCGATATCCTGAAAGAAATATCGGAAAAAGTTATCAGCGTTAAGCATGCCAATCTCCTTTTACAGTTTCACCGGGCAGTGCTTATCACTGCTCGCTATTGTTGCTCTCCTCTGTGACTTCGGTAGGCTCTGCCGATGCAGTTTCGGTAGCAGCCACAGCCTCTGCAGATTTTTGAGCTTGCATCTCCGCCAGCATTTCTTTGCGTAATTGCTCTCGCAATTCCGCTTCCATAGCCGCGCGGCGGATCTCCTCCTTGGTCTTCTGATCCTTGATCTGAGACTCAATAAGATCCTCGGTTCTGCCTCTCTCCTGCTCATACTTGATGAGCATCTTTACGTTCTGATATTCAAACAATACACGGAAGAATTGAACAAGGTGGAAAATAAAGAATATAAGTACGGGAATAACAACTACGATAAAGAATCCGAGAGGTTCTTGAACGTATTTTACAACGCTTCCCACAGCGGGAATACGGAACAGATACTTCGCCTCGAGAGAAGTCTCGTGGACAGTTGAGGAGTCGGGGTATTTGTTGTTATCACCCTTAGTCTCAAAGTAAATACGCTCGCCGCCGTCGCCGATATTGAGAATACGGTGCGTGTTGAGCGCGGGCAGACCGTCAATGATGGTCTGATACGTGATTATATCACCCTGACGCAACTCAAGCGCGGCTTTATGACGCTTTTCAGCGTTTTTGGGGAAAGCCTTTCCAATGACAAGGTCTCCTCGGTAAATAGTGTCTTCCATTGAGTCAGACTCTACCGTAAACAAGCAGATACCGAAAAAGCTCGGTACACCGCTACCGCTGGTAGACATAAACGAAATATACGTGGACATTGCCGCCATAACTATGGCAACTATCAGCACTACGTTTACAATAGTGTTGATAATTCGTCTGGACTTGGGCACCTCGGGTTCTTCACCGTCTTCAGTGGGCTCGGGGGGCGGAGTGGGTGCTTTTTTAAGCTTTTGTTTCTTTTTCTTGTTCACAGACTCGGGGGCAGGGGTGGTCTCAGGAGCAGAATCCGCAGCTGCCGGATCCATGATTTCCTTGTTCTCTTCCATAAAATCCTCCAAATTAATTTATATCTCGTAAAATTATATTCCAAAGTGCGAAAACGCACAATTGTTCTCTCAATCAATTTCATCCATGCCGGAGCCATCGCGGGACTTGGCATCAAACTGAACACCGGCAATGATCTTTGCCGCCTGACCGATCTTGTTGGTACAGTCCTCATCCTGACCTTCCAGCCACAGGTACAGATCTATCTGCGCGGTCTGTCCCTTGTCGATATCAAACAGCCATGTGTCGTCCAGAAATTCACCGTAATGGTAAATGACTACGTTGTACTGCACGGGATCGGCTTCGACCCAGGCAGTAGCCGTCTGGCGGATCAGGCGCTCTGCGGGTACTAAGCTTTCGGTTCCGTCAACACTCGGCGTAGCCTTGTAGTCGCGGGAATAGTCAAGATGTACATCGCAGTTGGGCTCATATATAATAAAGGTAGGATCCTCATCAAGAGGGTCGCCGTTTTTGTCAAACTTAGTAATGCGGAAGCCTATGCGGACAGCGCTTTTTGCAGTCTGACCGCCATCATTGTGAATGATATCTTCCGAATTCCATTCAGGTGTTCCCACCACAAAGTTACCGCTTTGCTCGGTGGGGTCCGCAAGAGATACGGTCATGTTGTAGTCCGCTCTTGCGTAAAAAGTAAACTTAACGTAATAAGCTTCGCTGTCTGTGCCGTTGGCGTTGCGATCGTCCGTAAGCTCATAGGATATGCCGCGGATCCTGCCGTCTGCGCCGAAATCCGCCGCATAAAATATGCCCTCGCTGTCCGACCATGTGACAGGCTTGAGTATAGTGTTATCGGGCATGTAATCGCTGTAATCCAGGTGCAGCTCCCATTCTTCAAAAGGAAGCGTGTTGTCCGCCGAGAGCATAACGCCCTTTGCGGAATTGATATAAAGCGCCATATCGTGGACCTTTGGCGTTTTTGAAAGTGTAAACCAGGTATAAGTTGCCGTAGAGAGCAGAACCACAAGCACCAACAACATATAAAACATTCTTGCAATGGTCCAGATACTCTTAGTGCTTTTGCTTCGTCTTGCCAATGAACTGCTCCTTTCTCAGATAAATGCGGGGGGCTTTTGGATGAAGTGAGGCTCTCACTCCAAAGGAGCCTTCACTTCATCATTCACATACCCTCCGCGGACTCGAGCAACAGAGCCCGCGGGGGCTTTTGACTTAGTTTTTTAGTTCGTTTCTTATAATTTTAATGTAAGCTTATAAAAACAAGTTCAAATTAAAGGGTTACTTAAGGACTTACAGGCTCTTCTTAAGGCTCTGAAGGCTCTGAAGGCTGCTGTGTTCCGCCGCCCATGTTATCGCCTGCCTGGAGAGGAGCGTATTCCATAGGAACAAGACTTGCGGAGCTGCTGAACTGGAGGTTGAGATTGCCAAACATAGACTGTGCTGCAGTTGCCGCAACATCACTGTTTTCTACATAGTCACCGTCAAGATATACATAAACGGATATCGTTTCAGCCTGATTTGCAGTAAGAGCGGTTATAGCATTGTCGGCAGCAAACTTAATTGTATAAGGTGTTATTTCTGCAGTTGCCTCGGTAGCAATAATCTCTGCCTTTGTTGCAGGTGTCGCTTTATCATCCTTCAGGAATTGGAATCCATATTCGTCATCAAAGCGATAGTAATCTTTATCCAGAATCTTAATCGGCAGCTCTAATGCATCGCCTGCATCAAGATCAGTAGCCGTGGTATCAATAGCCGCAACAGCAACTATGCTAGTGCCTCCTTTAGCGAATACCAGACGAATTGCCTTCATAAGACTCTTCATATCGTTAGCGTCAAAGCCTTCTGCAAGCGTCTCAAAGGACATGGTACTACCGCTACCCATAGTGGTATTAGTAGCGCCGGTCGAATAGATACGACCTACACCTTCAGTCTGAAGCAACAGATTGGAGTCGGTTGCGTTGGTTCTGAATGCCATATCAATGCGATATCCGTAAAGGTCGTTAATAACAGGATCGGTTGCGGTACCTACGGGAGCTGCCGGGAAACCATCTTTATAATTAACAACGGTACTAACATCAGTAGTCATAGATGCCGGGGTGTTATCAAGCTCTAAACCATTATAGCTTACTCCGCTAAGCAAGATCTTAACAGTATAGTTGCCTGTAATCACGGCGATATCGGAATAAACACCGCTATCATCGGGAAGCGAAGCGGTAATACCCTTACCTGCCATGATATCTTGTACCAAAGCGTTTATAGTGTCAGTGGAAGTAATAGTATCTATACCATGACCGTTGATCAGAATATCGTCAACTATAACCAGAGGTGCCTCATTTCCTGTATTTGCAGTATCCATAACTACAGACTGGAATTGAGCCCAAGTAGCCGTGGTTTTAGCATCGCCGAGAGCTGCAAAGTTAGTCTCTGCATGAGCAACTGCGGTCGCGACAGCCTCACGCTTGGTATTAAATGTTGCCAATGAAGACTTGATATCCGAAGATAATATTGAATCTGCAACACCGCTCAGATATGTATAAGCCGTATCAGCATTGTATTCGGGGGTTGCATATGTCTCACTTGCAGCATTTTCAACTGCGTAAATAGCTGTTGCGATTGCGATCATTGCATTATCCAACTGCTGAGATGACTGTTTAAGCAATCCTATCAATGTGCCAAGCTTGGTAAGATCGTAAGGACCATTGTCAGGGTCTTCTTTTGTAGCATGCTGTGCAGCATAAGATGCGATTTCAGATCCTGCAGCAGTCAATGAGTTCTTTGCATAGGTTTGCGCAGTATTTATAGAGGATGCCGCCGTTGCAACACCGGCTCTGTAATCGATCTGCTGCTGAGTCATAGCGGTAGAATTACCGATACCATATACGCCGTTAGCATCTCTGGTACCATCATCGGTAGGCGCCTTAAATGCCTTCTCGGAAAGAACGTATACACCTTCGGTAGAACCGTTATTCAGCTTTTCAATACGGCCATCTGCTCCGTATACGGGAGTCAAAAGGGTACCGGTTGTAGTTGTACCGGTTACGTCCAATCTTGCAGGACGAAGTGTTATAGCGCTCAAGCCGTAAGCTTCGTTCTGAAGATTTACAAGGTTACCCCAAGTAAGGTTCTTCTCAAGATCTGCAAGCAAAGAGTCGCCTACTGCGGAGCCGGGTTCGTCTGTACCGTTCCACAGTGCCATTTCAAGGTTACCGTTAGCGCCGACCGATGTCTGGATACCGGTAATTTCGGGCGCTGTAGAAAGCGTGAACCACGCGTACGAAGAAGATGCAACCATGAAGGAAGCAACCAGAAGCATTGCAACTGCAGCTATTAATTTCTTTCTGATGCTCAAATAGCTGTCGTTGCGCTTATTTTTCTTAGCCATTTTGTTTTTTCTCCTTTTGAGATTTTATTTGTCTAAAGCATAGCAGGAAAGTGGAGTGAGTTCATTCCCACGTTGCATAGAACCTTGTTACAGTATAATGTGGCAACGCCACATTATACTGTGTATCGGACTGTCCGATACACGCCATTTGGAATTTTTTTCCTTTTTAACCTCTTCCGTCTCGCATTCAAGAGCCGCTTCCCCTGCAGGGAAGGCTCCTTTGCCCTCCCCTTTGGGGAGGGTGTCAGCCGTATGGCTGACGGGAGAGGTTTTCCAAATTATTTACTAACCTAATCTTTCTCTAACAATCTTATCAATATCCATACACACGCCCCTAAAATTTTTCATAATATCATAATTTGAATATCTTAATACCATTATTCCTATCTTTTCAAGGCATTTTGTGCGATTTGCATCATATAATTTCCCATCAGGAGTATAATGCTGAGAACCGTCAAGCTCTATTGCAATTTTAACTTTCGAACAATAAAAATCTAATATATAATTTTCTATCGCCACTTGACGTCGAAATCTAATAGGGTACGTATTCAAATAATCATACCACAAGTGCTTCTCTTCTTTAGTCATATTTTTGCGTAACTCTTGTGCATATGATTTTAAATTTGGGTTATGATTTATTGACATATTGATGATGTGAAAGTTATTTTTTTACTATACCTCTTCCACCACCTTCGGTGGTCCCCCTTCCCCGGAGGGGAAGGCTTGTTTGCACTCCCATTTGGGGAGGTATGTCAAACGTCGCAAACGACTATTGACGGGAGAGGTTACTGATTTTATTTTTGTCCCTCTATAAGAGTGAAATTCATTTCAAGACCGATATGTCCGCCGATCAGCTCATTTGTGCATTCGGGGTCGTAACCCTCAAGCCACAAAACTACAGTATATTTATGTATCTCGCCCGGGGCGATCTTGTCTTTCGTGCCCGATGTTATAACCTTGTCCGACTCAAAGGGCAAGGGCGCCAGTCTGTAGAACGGTGTACCTGCCGAGTTGTTCTGAATAAATTGGAACTGCTCGTCGCGGTACTGCGCCATGTCTATAAACTCCAGATTTCTTTCGCTGAATCCAATCGGCTTGCCTGTTTCCTCAGAAACCGCGCCGACCTCCGGCACAAGCTCGGGAGTTCCGTCGGGCTTTGCTTTGGCGTAAAATGTCATTTTACCGTCATGTATCAGCATCACCCACGCAGCCTCGGACAAGTTTTTACTCTCTGAATTTATTTTGACCGCAAAATCATATCCAACGGTCTCGGTGCCGCCGTTTGTCAGGTAAAAGTTATAAGCGAAATAATCGTCCTCGGCGTTACTGTTGTTGCCCTCCATTTCGTGTATGTCGCCCGGAATACAGACGATGCACGTATTGGTAGCATCTTCAAGGGGATCGCTGAACAAATAGTTCGTGGGGTTTTTGAGCATGGTCTTATCTTCCGTCAGCTCGATTCCCACCGCAAGCCCCTGATCAAACAGATCGTCGGTTACGTTTATCGTAAAGTGTCCGCGCATTTGTGATACCAATGACATTATCCAGAACAATATCAGCAGTAACAGTAACGCGCCAAGCAATGCCAGCAGGTGTCTGCCGTGAAACAGCCATCCGAGAAACGCCAGAAAGCGTCTTTTATCGAAGTACAGACCAAGGCTTGAGGCAGTCAGTTCAAAATCCTTTTTGCTTTTGATACCTGCCGCGCGCAGCTCGGCACGTAGCCGTTTTCTGCCTGCCTTTATCTCCTGCACCTCGTTCTCTGTCAGAACGACGCCCGCGCGCTTATACTTAAATAGCCGCTTTTGCTTTTGTTCGGGATCGCCAACACCCGGAACCTTTTTCTCGTTATCAGCCATGGCGGCGTTCCCTCAATATCATATCGCGTATCATATCGTCCTCGCTGACCGCAACGCCCGTTATGGTGCCGCGCATATGCTTGACACCGCAAGCGGCAAGCCAACGCTTGATATTTTCGTCATCCACGCCGTCGGCATAGACGGTTATTCCCTGCTCGGGAAGCGCGGTGAGAATATCGGCAGTCTCTTTCTTGAGGTACGACTCGGCAAGCGGTCTGACATACTCGATGCCCAGCGCCTTAACCTCTGCCGCCGTCAACTGCTCGGGCTGCCAACCATCTATCATCAGTGCGATGCCGTTTCGAATGTAACGGTTAAGCACGGTGACAGTCTCTTTATTGGCTTCCAGCACAACTGACTGCGGAATTGTGAGTATCAAACGCGATTTTTCTATGGGTTGATCTTCAAACAGCTTGATAAATCTTTGAAGCTGTGTTCCCTTCGTATAGAACGACGGGATCATATTCAGCACGATTGCGTCAACATCAAGCTTGCAGTTTTTTATTCTCAACAACGCATCCGCCGCCTCGTACATGAAGTAGAAGCACATATCGGGAACAAGCTCAAGGCGTCCCAATTGCTCCTCGACCTCAGCGATCGTCTCGCGTTCGTCAGGCTCGTCCTTGAGACCTCCGAACCACGGGATCGCCTCAAAAGCGGTGGTTTTGTCTTCCAGCGCGTCTATCATGGGGTAATATGTCAGTCCCATGGGACGCGGTCTGCTTTTATCCACCAGCGGAATTGTTTTGGGAAGTGTAAGTGTGTAGTTTATGTATTTTTGATACACCTCATAGCACTTATCATGGGCTTTTTCAAGCACCTTGATAAGGTCGGGGGCGAACACGGTACCGCTCATGCCGAGTATCTTATCAAAAGCTTCGGCAAACGGTGTTTCTGATTTTGTTTCAGATGCCAGGCGGTCAAGCTCTTTTGCAAGTCCTACGATCTGGGCGATGGGGCTGATGTCGTCCCCCGCGCGACCGTCGGGATAGCCCGTACCGTCGTAATGCTCCATGTGCTGCTGGCACGACTCGCGTATCATCAGCCACGGAATATTTTCGGTGACCAGTCCTTCATTTCCGGTTCGCTTGGCTTTGGCTCTGAGGGATTTTTCCTGCAAACGTGAGACAAGCTGGCGTCCGTCCGTCGTATATTTCTGATATACGGCGATCTCTTCCTCCGTGAAGTCCTTCTGGAGCACCTGATATTCGATTGGAACAAGCGATTTTCCTATCTGGTGATACATTCCGCACTTGTACGCAAGCTCCGCGTACCTGCCGTTCATTCTCTCGGCACCCATGGGGGTCTTTTTACCCCATGCAGAGGCACACGCTTGGACAAACAGCACCTGCGTATAAGATGCGACTCTGACAGATTGCTGTCTGATTACGGGCGCGAGAGCACGAAATGCCTCGTCCCACGTCTCGTATTCCTTTCGTATCCATTTTTGGTCTTTCATGGAAAGCCTCCTTTACAAGTGCACAACGTGTCCGCGCCCCATTTTTGGGGCCCGGACACTATTGAATTTTAATTATTTATTGTCGTCTTCCTCAATATTATAGTCAACCAGAGGTGTGTTGTCCTTCTGATTGTTCTTCTTCTTGATGAAGTACAGAACAACGAGAACTGCGAGACCTACGTTGATCACGATGCTGATGATCAGCAGGATGATCCATACGAGGTTGGAGCCTTCAGCAGGTACCTCAACGGGTACTTCCTTGATGACTTCCTTAGGAACTTCAACCTCAACTTCAACGATCTTTTCTACTTCCTTGGTTACCTCAACGATCTTCTCAACTTCCTTGGTTACCTCAATCTCTTTGATAACGGTCTCGGGAGCCTTGTTGAGCAGAGCCTCAACAGCCTTGATAGCGTTGAGCAGTGCGGTAGCGCCTGCGTCGATGTCAGCCTGCTTGCGGCTGGTCAGCAGATCGCCTGCAGTTATAACTGCATCGTGGAGGTCCTTCCACAGCTTGCTGTCTGCGTTCTTGTTGAACAGCGCGTCTGCCTTGTTTATTGCATCGATCAGCGCTGCGCGGTCAAGCTTAACGAGAGCCGCGATAGCGTCCTTAAGCTTTGCGGTAGCATTGTTAACAGCGGTCTGGCTGTAAGAGTTGAGGAGACGCTTACCTGCGTTAAGAGCAGACTGCATGTTAGCCCAGCTCTCTTCGGTGTAGTCGATCTCATTCAGACCTGCCGCAATAGCGATCTGAGCCTTGAGCTCGGTAGTGTCAGCCTTGGGAATTATAACGCTTCCGCCGCTGGACTGAGCAGCAACCACAACATAGTCGGTAGCGCTAACAATGGTGCCAACCTGGTCGTTGAGACCGTAAGTAGAACCGTTGAAGTTTACTGCATAAGTATCTCCAAGCTTTGCATCGGAGTTTACTGTATAGTAAACGATAACCTCAATGGTAGCCTGCTCTGCAGAGTAAATGAATACTTTGTTGTTTACGCAGGCAGCATCCTGAACGTTGCTGGTAACGTTATTGATCACAAGTCCTGCATCAGCGGTAATTTCACCGTCTACGCCATAAACGCCGGAGAACTTGAAGCTTATCACACCGCTCTCGCCTACCTTTGTATCAGCGGCGGATGCGGAGATACACAGAGCACTAAACGCAATGGTAAGTGCTAAAACAAGAATCAAAATTTTGTTAAGTCTTTTCATAATTACCTCTCCTAATTACTTCTATTACGCTTTGTAAAAAGATTCGTATGTGTTGCCGTCCCAAGTGTAAGTGTACTTAGCAGCAATTCTTGCTGCGTCACCGGAATCGACCTTACCGTTACGGTTATTATCAGCCGCCAATACCTGAGCCTCGTTCAAAAGCTCGAGACCAAGGTAATGTCTTGCCATCATTGCTGCGTCGCCGGAGTCGACCTTGCCGTTTCCGTTAACGTCGCCAACAATAATAATGCGAACATTGAGCGTCTCTGCGCTGACAGAGTTGCTTGCCTTGATAACAATAGAATAACCTGTGCCTACCAATGCGTCATTTGCGCACTTGTTGCCTTCTCTGTCGGCAACGTAAATCTCAGAAGTGCTTGCGTTGGTAATATTAAACTTTACGTATGTGAGCAGCTGCTCGACAGTAATACCCATGCACTTAGCATCAACGTATACGTCGTTTACTGCTACGTCATAATAGAAGCCTCTGATGAGCTTTTGTGCCTCAGCGGAGCTAATATCTGCTGTAGGATCATCAATCTCTACGGGAAGCTCAGCAGGCTTTTCGCTTGCAAGAACCAGGGTAAGAGCAACATCTACGTTATAGCCCTTAACATTGTCCTTGGTCCAGTTGTAAGCTGCGAAGGTATTGTCAACCTTGAAGCCCTTAAGAGTGATAGCGGGACCTGTGATGTCAAGTCTGTTAAGCACCTTAGCACCGATGTCGATCATATAGCCGTATACTGCCTCAAGAGCAACGACGGAATCAGAGGTAAATCCAAGAGCAGTGAGCATATTCTCGCAAGTCTCATTGCCCAGACCCTTGATGGCTGCGATGACCTGTGCCGCGGTTACGTTCTCAAGAACTGCAACCAGCTCTTCTGTGCCACCCTTTGTGAAGTAAACTTCAAGAGCTGCTACGATAGCATCCTTCTGAGCACCTGCAGGAAGCTTGTAAGCAACTGCGGTAGCGATCAGAGCTGCGTAATCGTTGTTAGAAGAAAGATCAACTGTAACGTCGGCGGTTGCGTTGTAGTCAACATTGAAGCCGCCATTGTAAGAAACATCGTTTACAATGATCTCTGCCACATCTACCGTAACGATATTCTTGAGCTCGCCGAAGATAGCTGCAAGTGCCTGCTTGTTAGCGTCTGTACCTGCAACAACTATGCTGAGCTTGCCGGTCTTCTCGTTAGCGGGAGTAATATCAATGGTCAAGTAGTTACCATTGGTCTGTACATAAGGAGTGAAGTTCCAGGACTTAGTGGTAACTTCATATTCTGCAACAGCAGTGCCGTTCAGGATAGCCTGTTCAAGTGCTGCGAAATCGCAGACATCGGAAATGATAGCGTTAACAATAGCGCTTACACCCAAAGTGTCAACAACATCGATAGCCTTGTTAGCGAGCTGGTTCTTGGAGTTATCCAGCAGGCTTACAATATCCTTGATGGTAGAGAAATCATAAACGGTATTGCCGTCGATCTGAATTGCAGCTGCAGTGTACATATTGAGCGCAATGTCAAATGCAGCGTCTACTGCAGTCTCCAGCAAGAATTCCTTCTTTGCGGAAGAAACAGAAGAGTAATCATACAGGAAGTCAGCGTTAAGTGCGATCTCAACGTCGTTGCCTGTCTTTGTAACGGTATATACGTTGTTTACAACATATCCGTTAGCATCAACGGAATAACCGCTTGCGAGGAAAGCGTCAACATTCGCGGTGTACTTACCGCCGGTCAGTGTGAAGTTACCGTTCAGCTTGCCGTTTACTCCGCCCTTGTCAGCATACAGAGTAGCGTCTGTAATTCTGACTGCAGCGGTAGCATTCATGTCACCGGTAATGGTGTAACCGTTGAGATTAATGAAGGTTCTGTTCTTGATGTCAACAGCACCGTTCAGAGTTACGTCGTTCATAAGAACAACGATTGCGTTCGCGCCAACCGAATTAAGGGTTGCCGCAAGGTCCTTGGTAGCAACAAACTTATTCAGACCGGTCTTGCTGTAGTCAAATACGAGAGCATCATACTCGGTCTCCATATCAGCAAGAGTAATGGTGAAGTTGAAGTCTATTGTACTGCCATCCTGAGCCTCTGCTACGATACCGTAGAAGCTTGCCATATCGATTCTTCCAAGCAGTCTCTTGATAGCATCTGCAGACTCAGTCTTGGAGGTTGCGCTGTAAACGTTACCCGACGCAGTGCTTTCAACAGTTGTATGTCTTATAATGTAAGACATCATTCTGCGGATATAATCGAACTCGGTTGCATACTCGGACAAATCGTATGCCTGACCTGCCTTCGCAAGTGTATTTTCAAGAGTTTCAACTGTGAAATTATCGTCAAGAATGAGAGGCTTGATGAGAGAGAACTCATATTCAAGGCACTCTTTCATATCCATATCCTGAGGATCTGCAAGCTCTGCCTTATCAAGAGCGAGCATAGCAGCCAGATAGTAAGGATATACGGAATCAGGCGCGTTTACAACGATATTGTAAGCTCCGTTGGAGCACTCAATATTGATGTAGCCTTTAAGCTTTGCAACAAGCTCACGAGCCTTAGCGAGCTGAGAGGTTGCAACTCCGTCCTGAAGGGTTATGTAAAAAGGATATCTGGATCCGTTGAGAGTAATGGTGGACTCTGCCAGCTTACCGCCAACGCCGCCTGCAACCGCAGAACCTACGGGAGACAGCGCGCTGAGAGCCGCGTCGTTCTTTACTCTGCCGTCAGCACCGACTACGTTGCAGAATGCATCGAAGCCGAAGCCGCTGGAAGCAAACATATCAATGAATGCCTGAATGTGGATACCGTCAGTCTTGCTCCACATTACGGAATCACCCAGATATGCAACCTCAAGATCCTTCATGAAGATTTCCATCAGCTTGCCGCCGATCTGTTCTATCTTAAGGCCGGAAATGCTGGGAGCTACGCGAAGAATAATGCTTATATTGCCGTTGGCATCCTCAACAGGCACAAATGTTGCGCCGAGATTGCCGCTGGAAAATGCATCGTTTGCTTTACCAACGAGAGTGAGAAGCTCGTCTTTGCCAACTTCCTCTACATACTCCTCTGTTATGCAAGATACAGTAAGAGTCTTAGCCGAATCAAATACGGAAAGATCGGTGAAGGTATACTTTACGGCAGAGCCGAAGGCATATACTGTCTCGCCTGCAACATTATATACGTTTCTGTAGCCTGCAGCGGGAGCAGGAAGAGAGATAGTCCAATCATCTGCATCGGAGGAGAAGGTTCTGTTACCAACGCCTTCGATCTTAACGGTGTATGTATAGGGAGTATAAGTGAAGGTAATTGCCGCTGTAATATCGGTTACGGAGGTGCCGATAGCGGGCAGCTCTCCTGCAAATGCATAATACTCAACATTAGCCTGTACCTTATCAAGAAGCTCGTTCTTGATGCTTGTCAGGTCATCAATGTTGGTCTGAGTCAATTTCGCGTCACTTGCAAGGCTGTAGCTTGCGGTATAGGTTTCGGGTTTGGAGCCGAGAACTTTAACGGTAACGTCAATAATGGCTTTACCGGGAGCAGCAGCCTGAACAGTCTTGGTGTACTTGAGCTCATTGCTTGCAACTACATGCTCGGAGGTATATCCGTCTGCAGCCGCGATGGCAGTAAGCAGTGCGATAAGGTTTGCGCTATCCTGATCGATGTGCTCGTCAACCTTGATGGTATCCAGCTTGTCACGATATTCTATCAGCTTATCATAGTAGTCTTCAACCTTAACAGTGTACGAACCTACAAACTGATTTGCCTTTGCAACTTCAAAAGCGGGGTCATTGATCAATGCATCAACAACTTCAATCAGCAAAACAAGCTCATCGTATATCTTGGCGCTGTTGTTATCAATGTAGTAGTAGATCAAGCCGTCTTCCTTATATCCGTTGATATAAGTAAGCAGATTCAGCTTGCCGTTTGTCATACACTTGGTCTGAAGCTTGTCGATCTGCTGCAAGCCTGCGGGGGATGTATCGTAGATACCCTTGAGAATGCTGATGATGATCGGATCCTCAATAAGAGCGATATCGGTAGAGTTAGCCACCAACGTATCCATTACAGAAGACTGGCGCTTAACGTCACCAACAAGCGTATTGGGCAGGTCAACGATGGTCTTGACATTGCTTACATCAACAACAGTCAGCTCATAAGTAACCTGAACATTGGTAAATGCTCCTGCATACTCGAAAGCAGTTTCGGTACCGGTGATATCAAATGTAAGCTCTGTATTACCGCCAACGACGCTGGCTTTCTTTGCCACCCACTTAGCGCCCGAGATCAGATCGGTTGCCACAGCAGGCGTCTTAACGGTATATTTGTCGCCGCCGTCGGCAACAACTGTAACCACACTATTATTAAGTGCGGATTCACACAACTTCAAATCGCCGAAGTTGAACGCATCCACGTTCAAAACTGCGATCTCCTGTTGTGTCAACGCCGACTGCCATGTGTCACTGTTTGCTACAGCCGAGGCAATAGGCGTAGGGTCTGAGGAACCGCTTCCTGCGGCAAAAACAGTAAGATTTGCGCTGCACATAAGCATCGCAACTGCCATTGCCATGGAAACTACGCGTAACAATGTTTTTTTCACAAGTAAAACCTCCAAACATTTATGCTCTCTTTTTACAAAAGTCTCACGATATATTAATATAGATCAAAACAACAAATAATGCACAAATAAATAACTTTGCGGCCTTGTCTCAAAATAATCGTTTTTCTTATGGAAAAAGAAAAAAATAGTCAAGTGTATTTTAACACATGTCTGTTTATTTGTCAATACAATTAACTAAATTCGCACTTTTTACCAATAAAAAAACAGCTTTTTACACCATTTGCACCCTGCGATGGTATTTTATGTAATAAGTTGACGGCATTTGTCACTTGATTTTGAAATGTTTTGTAATGAAGCTATCAAAAAAAGACCGTTCCGCGCGGAACGGTCTCAAAATCTTTATTAAGATTTTCTAATAATGTCACCTGCGTGACACTGTTTTCGATCTATATTAATCGATTACTTGTTGTTCTTGATGCTGTTTTCGTAGGACTCGATCATCTTCTTAACCATCTGACCGCCCACGCTGCCTGCCTGACGGGAGGTGAGATCACCGTTATAGCCCTGGGTAAGGTTAACGCCTACTTCGTTTGCAGCTTCCATCTTGAACTGCTCAAGTGCCTGCTTTGCTTCGGGAACAACGATCTTATTGCTTCTTGCCATTTTAAAAAACTCCTATGGGGTATCGCTTGCGCGTTACCTGTAAATCTATATTAATTGAGCCGCGCAAGCGACCGCCCTGTCGCTGCTCTGCGCTTTGCGTTCATTTCGTTCTCTCGCGCGCTCTGGTATTATTATAGGCTTTTAATCGGACTTTATGAATGGCAATTTAATGTGATTTTGGTTTTTTCAATTTGAAACATTTGACTGCGTTTTTTCTATCATTTTAATAATGTATTCGCGTATTTCGTCCATAGACACAGCGTTCTTTACCGTAGGATATGCACTTTTGGAAAAGACGAGCTCCGAGCCGTCGCTCAGGAAGGCGTATCTGAGTCCGTCAGCAAAGCCGTAAGGTGCCAATTCTCCTGTATACAGCGTCGCGCCGTTCATCTCTATATAAGAGTCCTCGTCATAAACGATAGGCATGAATATTCCGCTCATGCCCGCTCTCATGCGCGATACCACGCCCGAATCCGATGTCATAATCCCGTTACCGACACTGCAGGGCAACAGCACGACCGCAATATCCCCCGGCAACAGATCTCCGCGATAGACGTGATCCACCTCAATATGTGCCAATGCACGGTGCATTTTTGCGCCGTTGAAGCTCAGCTCTATATTATCTATCTTTTTTATCGTTCCCTCAAATATAGCCGTGTACCAATTTGTAAAAAGCTCTTCCTCCGTAAAATATACCAAGCAATCCTCTGTCGCGGACAAATTGAAATTCAATAAATTATATCTCGCCGTTACACCGTGTGACTCATTTCCCAGCGGTATTTTAGTCACAAGGTCGGCTATAAGTCCCATCGATGCCATCAAAACTGCCGCACAAGCGGCTAACGAGCCCCACTTTATAAAACGACCTTTTTTTGATCGTTTTACATCATATTCGGAGCGCTCAAGCAATTCGTCATCGACAAACCCCATAGCATTTGTAAAATCTTTTTCTATCATTTTATTATATACCCCTCTTTTCTCAAAAATTCGCGTAGCTTTTTGCGTGTTACGGACAGTATCACTCGTATATGACTATCGCGCAACGCATATTTTTTAGCGATCTCGCTTACAGATTCAAAATAAAAATATCTTCTGATAAAAACGTTACACTCGCGCTCGGGTAAAGCTCTCAAAAATCCGCCCAGCAACTCTGCAAACGTGCGTTCCGCCGACTCCGTGTCAATATCCACTGTATCAGCCACGAGCTCAACCACCTCGTCAAGTGCAACACATACATTATCTGCACCGCGTTTTTGGCGATTTTTCGCTCTGTAACGGTCAAGTGCAAGATTTCTCACTATCTTAGCCGCAAACAGCTTGAGGCTTTTAGGCTTTTGCGGCGGTATCGAGTTCCATATGCGCAAATATGTATCGTTGACACATTCCTCGCAGTCCTGCTCATTTGAAAGTATGTTATTTGCAATGGTAAAGCAGTAGCCTCCGTATTTGTCTGCCGTTTCTTTGAGCGCGATCTCATCTCTTTGCTCGTAAAGCGCGATTATTTTATTATCATCCATAGCATCATCTCCTGATTTGATAGGTACCTTTCATAAACATAAGACGTCAAAAAAAGAGAAATGTAACAAAATTTTTATAAAAACAGGGCGCGATCGCGCCCTGTTTTAAAATTTAAAATATATTTTCTGAGAAAACGTAAACGTACATAACTTCTCCCGCGTGTCCACGCAGATTGTACGGTTCGGATTTTATTGTAAATTCCTCTGTGATCTTGCCCATAGCACGCTGCTTTTGCAGCCATACAGCCATATTTCCGTTTTCCCGTTCGGTAAGCAACAGGAAATAACGGTTGGTATCCTTATCCTCGTAGCTTCCGTGCGGTTGCTGATAGTTGTACTGCTGAGGACTTTTTTGTCCCTCATAAATATTAGCAACTTCAACCTCGCCGCCCGATATCATGGTGACGACCTCTGCCCACCAGAAATTTGCGTAACCGTATTTGAGACCGCGAGCCTCGAGGTCACGTGCTACCGTGTGCCATGAGTTATTCTCGCCGTAATCGGCTGGCATTTTGGCGATATCGAGAGCGGGAATGCACGCCATCAGTATCAGAAACGCCAATATCAGTGCCCCTACGCGTGCCGCCGCCTTTTTCTGTCTTATAAGCTCTACTGCGGCAAAGAAAGTCGCCATGACAGAAGTACCCAGCATGGGAACAAGGCGCCAGTTTGCCCCGCCCAGCTTGCCGAAGGTGATCGCAAACAGTATAAACGCCGTGACCGCAAAATGTCCGATAAGAACCGCGCGCAGTGCGCTGCTTTGTATCTTATTGTAACGGCAAGCCAGTATTATCGGAGCTATAAGCAACAAAAGCGCACCGAAAATGCGTATCATATTGACAATGGACGCACCGCTGACCAGCGGGTCATTTGCAACAGCATCAACACCGAGAAGCGTAAACCAATTATAGAAGAAACCAAGGAAATTGTTTGTCCAATCACCCATGGAACTCCAAGAGGAGTAAGCATCGGCATAACCCGCGGTAACTCCGCCTGCGATCTTATCGATGGAAACAAAGCCTATCAGCGAGAATACAAGTATTGCCGCCGCAAGTGAGCCCGTAACAAGGTTGCGCTTGGAGAGCAACGGTGTCTCGGAGTCAAAAAATCTCTCGGCAAAAAGTCCCGCAACGAGCGGAAGCGTGAAGCAGACCAGCGTCTGAAGTCCGTCCGTGGCGGCGATAAGCGAGAAAACGCATATTATTCCAACTCTCACCCAATCCATAGGCTTGCCTGCTTTAAGATCGTCACGCAGTCCGCCCTCGCGCAATATACGCAAAGCAAGGCCAAAACCGAAGCAGAAAAACAGCAGACCGAGGTTATAGTAGAAAATATGCTCCCACATTATCTCGCGCAGCTTGGGACTTGATGACATTATCAGCATCACCACGCTGACGAAAGCCGCACTGACGGTACGGTTAAAATTCATACCGCGCGCCACGTAGTAAAGTGCCGCCGCGAACAGCAACACGAATACCACCAGACCGCATATCTGCGCCGTCATGGAATAGCCAAACATTGCCACAAACGGCAAAAATATAAGATTTCCGCCAAACGGCAGTATTGCCGCGTAGTAAAATTCGTCCGAGATCAGCTTTCCCGACTCAAACGTGGCTTGCGCCCAGCGAAGCGAGTCGGTGCAGTCGGAGGTCATGTAGCCCGCGGCGGGACCTATAATGTAATAAAGTATCAATATAAGACCCGGCGCCAATGCAAGAATTGGCGCCGCTATCTTAAAAATACGCAAAGCTTTACTGTTTATTTGCGGTATCTTCATGTTTTTCCTCGTGATATTCCTTTTCGGTATTGACCTCCCAAACGGCGGTCTTATCGCGTTCGCCCGACTTGATAGCGCGGACTGCTTCAATAGCTGTCAGCATGGAGTGGTCCATATTGTTGTACTTGTGCTGACCGTTACGTCCTATGCACCAAAGGTTGTCAAGTGAGGACAGGTAGTCACGGACAGTATTAAACTCGGAATAAGTGTCAAAATATGCGGGATATGCCTTCTTGACCTTGATGCGGACGGCGTCAAGCACGTCGCTCTCGTCAATAATACCGATGGAAGCAAGCTCACCCTTGGCAAACTTGATAAACTCATCGTCACCCATGTTCCACATATCGTCGCCCTCATCGCAGAAATACTCCAGACCGATCCACACGGTATTTTCAGCGTCCTTGACCATGTAAGGTGACCAGTTGTTGAATATCTGAAGTCTGCCCAGCTTGACCTCGCGCTCCTGAATGTATATCCAGCAGTCGGGAACGATATCGCCGACGGTTTTCAGCTTGGTCTTGTTGGTTATCTTCAGCTTGTTTACAAGCAGACCTACAGTCATAAAGTCACGATAAGGCAGTCCCTCGGCTACACGGCGGACATCCTCGGGTGCGCCCTCGCCCATACCTGCCACCAGATCCTTAACAGGCATAGTGGAGAAAAACTCGTCACCCGTATATTCCACGGTCTCACCGTTCTGCAGTGCACGGACGCTCTTGACCATACCGTCCTCGGTGTTGATGCCGACGACCTTAGCGCCCTTTATGATAGTACCGCCCATACGCTCGATCTCGGATGCCATCATTTCATAAAGCTGACCGGGACCCTTCTTGGGATAGGAATACTGCTCGATAAGCGAGGTCTCGACCTTGCTGTTCTTGCCGCGGAAAGGCTTTGAAAGCACGTTCCACACTGCCTTGGTCAGAGACAGACCTTTAACGCGCTGTGCGCCCCAATCCGCGGATATGTCCTTGGGGTCACGTCCCCACAGCTTGGTGGTGTAGTCCTCGAAAAACATCTCGTACAGCGGCTTGCCGAAACGGTTGATGTAGAAATTGCGGAGGGAATCCTCCTCTTTCTTGAATATTGTCGCGCCTACGTAGCCAAAGCCCGCCTTGATGGTACGACCCAGACCCATATTTTTGAAGGTCTCTGCCTTGAGAGAGATGGGATAGTCAAAAAATTTCTTAAGGAAGTAAATTCTTGACACGCGGCGGCGGATGAGCATTACTCTGTCCTCAGTCTCAGGATCAGGGCCGCCCTCGGAGAGTGCCTTGTCCGTCGTGCCCAGAATTATATCGTCCTTTGACGGCGCGCCCTGCGTGGGCATAAGCTCACGCCACAGTGCGTTGACCTCGTCGTTTTTGGTGAAAAAGCGGTGACCGCCTATATCCATGCGGTTGCCGTTGTGCTCGGCGGTACGCGAAATACCTCCCACAAAGTTTTCTTCCTCTAAAATGATAGGCTTTATATCTGTCTCTTTAAGCAGGCAGTAAGCGGCTGTAAGACCCGCAGGACCTGCACCGATGATAATTGCAGTCTTTTTTTCCATTTTTATTTTCCTTTATATACAAATATTTTTCTTCCGATATAGTTCCAGATAAGCACCAGTCCCTTGACCACGCAGGTCATAAGCAGATACCAGATGCCCTCCTCGCCGATGATCAGCGTGCCCAGCAAAGTAAGACCCACGGTAAGTCCGTAACCGATGACTCCAACGATCACGTACAGCAAAAACGCCATAAACGATCTTCCCTTTTGCTTTTGCTCCTTGGAAATGAATACAAAAACGTTGGAAAGCAGATAGTTTACAATAATGCCGACAACAAATCCCGCTGTGACCGACAGCGCGACAAACAGCTTGTCATCCTTGTCACCGCCCAGAATAAAATACAGCATTACGTAATTCACCGCCATATCGATAACCGCGGACACACCGCCGACCACAACATAGCGTAAAAACTCAAATATAGTTTTCTTATTCAAAACCTTATTCAGCACGTCAGCCTCCGAAATATTTAATCAGGTTAAGTATACCACACAAACGCCCAAACTGCAAGTAAAAAATGCATATTATTGCCGTAAATTTCGATATCTTTATAATTATTGACGCAAAAAATGCAAAAAAGTTCCGATAATTATTAAAAAATGCTGTAACTTTATATTCGTAGGGGACGGCGCCCTCGATGTCCCGAAAACATAGGGTTTAATTAAATTCCACGGTTTTGGGGCGTCGATACATTTGCAAGCAAATGGCGCCTCCCCCTACCGATTAATATGATAATTTATTTCAAGGCTGTGTAATTCAACTTACCTTTATGAAATTCTTTCAGCCAATCATTATTCCCCATCCTTGAAGCCACGGGCGGTAAGCACGCATTTTATAGTACCGAAAAAGCATTTTACGTCAAACGGGAGACTGACTCTCGCGGCATACTCACCGTCAAGCTCTGCTTTTTTTGCGTCGTCAAGCATATCGCGCCCGTTTATCTGCGCCCACCCCGAAAGGCCGGGACGCAGTGCCGCCGCACCGTTTTGCTCCCGACGCGCCAGCAGCTCGGTCTGAGATGGCAATGCGGGGCGCGGACCGATAATGCTCATGTGTCCCCCCAGTATGTTAAAAAGCTGGGGCAGCTCGTCAAGGCTTGAACGCCGCAGAAAATGACCGACGCGCGTCACAAGCTGTCCTGCGCCGATGAACTTGTCCGTGGGCATATCGTGAGGTGCTGACGTTTTCATTGTGCGGAATTTAAGCATTAAAAACTCTTTTCCGTACTTACCAACACGCTTCTGACGAAAAAGCGCGGGTCCGGGGGAGTCAATACAGACGATAACCGCGATGATCATCATTGGCAACGCGAGCACCAAAATACCCACAATTGACAGCACAATATCCATCGTCCTTTTTAAAAATTTTTTATACATAACTCCCCCGAAAATACGCGTATACGCCTACATATAATATAATGATAGTTTTTGAAAAAATTGACTTATTTCTTGAACATTTTTCGTCTGAAAGCACTGTTTGCCAAGTGGTGATCGTAGTATCTTTCGATGTAAATTTCGTGACGTCCGAACTCGTTCATCGCCCTCTCAAAGCATTCTACAGCTTCTTCGTCGCGTCCTTCCGCCTTGAGAGCACACGGCTCACTCAGCAGCTTACAATACTCGGCGTGATACAAAAGCAGCTGCATCGCCACGGTGCGCACGCGGTAAATACTGTGTGTTGAGTCCTTGAGTTTGGGCAACATCTCGTCCACTACCTCAGGTATTGCGCGAAGCACTCCGACGCGCTCGGGCGCTACGTATAACTTAGCCGCCCCGCGATGCTGGTACTCAAGATAGTTTACGTCAAACATATTTCCGATCTTTTCAAGATACTCGGCGATCTCACGCCAATTCTCGCCGTATGCGTGGAAAAAATAATCCTCTTTTATCTGTTCAAAGCTCAGGTCCTTATCGAACATAGCCTGCGCATAAGTGTAGAACGCAAAGCCGTTTGGGAAGAACGAACGCTGTGAACCATCCTGAATAATACCCGATATGCCCGCACCGCGGTAGGCTTTTACATCCTCGTAAATGCGGCGCGCCAGCAGCACACCACCTACGTCGTAATACTGATGCACCCAGAAGTGGTATTCGTAGCAGAATTTCTGCGAGGGACTCATTTTGTCCCACTCGCACATAAGCGCGAAATACACTCCGAGGTCGGAGGGAAATACGTTTTTGTTCAGCTGAAATTCGGGCAAATCCGTGGGAAGAGCACCTATTTTGGGTGTTTCCGTGTACTTACGCGTAATCGCGGCAAGCAGCATGGTAAATCTGTCTGGATTTTTTATCTTGACGCTGCGCGGTGCCCAGGCGGTATCGTAATAAACGCAGAAAACTATGCGGGTCGGGAGTCCGCGCTCGGTCAGCTTGGCATCAATATCATTCATAAGCATTGCATACCAATCCGACGGCGTCTTTTTGCGGCACTCCTCGCATTCGCAGTGGTTATTGTTGGCGTCTGCCTGCCAAACGTGCAGATAATTTACGAACGGGCTCTTTTCGGCGTAGTCCGCCACAGCCGTGGCAACTATATCACGAGCCTTGGCATTGGACATACAGAAGTTAGTGTTCAGCGCGCAATCGTGATACAGCTTGCGTTCACCCTCGCAAAACGCGATGTATTCCCTGCTCTGATCGGGTATTTTTTGGTTTTCCTTCGCCCAGCCCTCGCGGGTGTCAAGACCGAATGGCTCTGCCGTCCAGCCGTGCCCCATATCCTGATATATAAGTCCGCGCTTGGCTATCTCGCACTCGCAGGCACGCTTCCATTGAAGCACCTGCTCGGCAGATATGGGCTCGGGATCACGGTTTGCCGTGTTATGACGGTGATCATAATAGTAATTATAGTATACCTTGGGGTTGTCAAACTCCAGCATATACGAGTTCATACCCAGTTTGGGCGTAAATTCGATGGTCTCAAGCACACTTTCCTGACTTTCCGCGCCCTCGTTGCACTGTGCGCGGACGCGCAGATCCGCCATTTTATGATATTTGACGGGAGCAATATCACTGGTGGGTATAAATTCGCCGTCAACACCGGGGAAAAGCCAACGGCAACCGTTTTCATTGAGATATCTATAGACAGCCAGCAAAACGCTTCGGTAATTTGAGCCGGCGATAATGCCGCCGCACTCGTCGGTGTCGATATGAAGAATATCGTCCGCCTCGGGCGCGTCGGTCTCGGTGATCTCAATACCGAAATGCGGCATAAGTCCCAGTCTGAAGCCGTCCTCGGCGTGCTCGTCAACCGCTATCGGAATGTCGCCGCACCGCGGCATCATCATGCGAAGATATTTTTTAAGCTCTTCTGCCGCGTAGTCCACCACGGGACTTTGGCAGGTTTTATAAATTTTGTACATTGTCGTGTCCCCACTATTACAGCTTCGCCAGCTCCGCGAGCTGTGCGCGGGCGGCGTTTACTATGCGGTCTGCGCTGTCGGGCGCAGTGCAGGCGTTTATCTTGCTGACCTTGGACTCGTACGCCGTGCTGTTATGCACCACCTCAGTGGCAATATAGCCGTGAGTGCCGTTTGCCAGTTCAAATATCAGTGTATTGTCAAAGGGAGAGGAGCGCTTGATACGACGTCCCACGTCGGTAAATATCTCGGATGGCAGACCTACTATCGCCCAAGGACCGAGACGAATGGTATGTATTTCAAAATCGATTATTGGCTCAACATCGTCGTCCGACTCAAGATACTCTGTGGCAAAGGCTCTGTCCATAGAATTATGGCTTGCCATATCCTCGGCAATCTTGCATGCCCACTCGTAGTCAGCCTGCGTCTTGTAGCGACGGTTAAGCTGAACATTTTTGGATATGGCGGCAATATGCGGCTCGCTTTCGTCTGTATCAATATTGGTATTTATCTGCACAACGGTGGACGCAAGTCCCGCGCCGATAGCCTCGGGAGCGTTTTTGGTGCCTCCGTAGTACGATCTGTCGGTTTTGTACTTGTAATCAATGCAGTTTATGTCGCCTGCCGTGCCGTTAAAGAACAGCACAAAAACATTTTCTCCGTAAATTCGCTTTAAATTGCGGCGCAGAGCACCGGGAAAATCGGCGCTGAAGCTTTTTTTGTTCTTGGCGTGGCAATCAGGATGGTTTGCGTAGTTGACGATAAATCCGCGCACCTCACCGTCCGCGCCGTCAATTCTCATTACGTGAACTGCATAGTCGGGCACATCGACCGAGCGCAGTATGTTATGCATATCCTCCTCGGTATTGCGAGGCGGGTTCATACGGATAGAGCCGTCGCGCATAAAGAAGTCGCGGCAAAAGCTGTATCGCTTCTCCTCGCCAAGTCCTACCCCCAGCTTTGCCTCGGTGCGGTTTTCAAACGCCGTAATTGCGGCGGAGACTACACCCTCCTCGGTCAGTGCCGCCACCTCAAAGTCGGGAGGACACAGCCAAAGCTGATAATCGGGAGCACCGCCCGTGTGAATGTGGGTGGAGCCGATAAGTATTCGGTCAACAGGGACACCGGTTGCCCCCGAAATGCGCGCTCTTACGCGATCCGAAAACGACACCTGCATTGACAGCGTATCTGTGGAAACCATTATAAGGTGCTCGCCCCCGGAAGTTATTGCTATGGCCGTTGCGAGAAGACGTCCGCGGGAGGGCTCACTTGTAATACACGGCGTAAAGCCGCCGGGAATAAGCTTGCCCACCTCGGGGGTAATATCAAATTCAGCAAAACCGATTATCATATTATGATCTCCTTTCAGATTTAAGCGAAGTAGTGAGGCGCTACGGGCTTGCCCGTCTCGGAGGACTCCACCGCGGCAAGGCAGACCGCCACTGTGTTGGCGCCCTCAACAGCATCTATTTCAAGCTTTTTTTTGCCCAAAATAACGTCACACATATCCTGAATTTCAGCGGTCATATTGTGATGCGCGATATCTATGGGTATTTCTGTGGTGGTAAAGGTATCCTTGCCCGTCTCCGTGTCGTGATACGGGCGGAAAAGCTGCATGGTCGAGGACTTATTGTCACCAAGTATAGTTCCCTTTGTGCCGAAAAGCTGTGTGCGCATGGTGTACGGACGCTTACAACCGATAGACACCGTAACCTTACCGATAACATCATTGGGGTATTTCAGCACCGAAACGGTGCAGTCGTCAACCGGCCAGTCGGTCAGCACCTTGCGGTTGGAGTAAGCAAACACCTCGATAGGATCGCCCGCGATCCAGCGAAGCAGGTCCATGGCGTGGCATCCGCCGCCCACTACGGGATAGCGAAGGTAGTTCGTATCCTTTCTCCACTCGCCGCGCTTGAGTATGGAATAATCGTGAGCGTATTCGGACTCAACGTAAAACAGCTCACCAATATCGCCGCGCTCAACCATCTGCTTCATCAACGCAAAGGCAGGAGTTTTACGGCAGACCTGTCCTACCATAAAGTATTTATTTGCCGACTTTGCGGCATCAACTATCTGCTGACATTCGTCAAGCCGCATAGCAAGCGGCTTTTCGCACAAAACGTGGTAGCCTGACTCCAGCGCCTTTACCGACTGATAGCAATGAAAGCTGTCGGGTGAGCAAATAACGACGCAGTCAAAGCCGCCTGCCGCCAGCATTTCATCATAATCGGTAAAATAGCGGTCAAGACCGTTTTGGCTTGCGGCTTTAACCGCATATTCCTCGTTTATGTCGCAAACGGCAGTCAAAACCGCCTCGGGCGTGTTGTGTATACCCTTTATGTGAGAAACTCCGATACCCTCTGTTCCCACAACGGCAAAGCGTATAATGTTGTCCATTACCATATCTCCATAAATCACATAAATATTCTAATTGCTCGAAAATTGTCTTGCTACATTCACAGTAAATTTTGCGCTTTCTCCTGCCACGCGGATTTCAAATTCTTTTCCTTTGGCGTCATTCACGGTATAACTTGATCTTTGTGCCACATCAAAATCATAAACAATATTTAAATTTTCATCCAACAATACGATTCTCACATTCCCTTCAGTACGCTCACATTCTACATCAAATGTAATCGTATCCTCTGTACCATAGGTTAATTGAAGAATAGCCACTCCGGAAAGCGGTGAGTTCGCCGAGAATTTAATAAAATCTGCATCGTGAGTATAATCATAATCCTCATCAGAATAGCTTTTGGAGCCTGACGAAGAAAATCCCATAAGAACGCAATAACAAGCGTTATTCTCTGCACATATGTCATTGTCATTCAGTACTGCCAATGAGTAATCATCCTCGCCATTGAGATCTTTGGTTTCAACCTTGATTTTATTCACCAGCAAAGTACAACCTAACAACGGAATTACCATACAAAAGCAAATAAGCATTAACAATATGTATTTTATATATTTCATAGCATTTCTCCATTCTTTATCAAATGAACATTGAAAATGTTTTAACGCCGTAATGTTGTCTGACTTTTGTTCCACACAAATTTTATTTTCTTATCTCATTAAACCTATTCCACACCTTCTCGAACCATAGCTCGCGTTCGGGCATGGGCTTTACGTCAACGCACTTTATCTCAATTCCGCCATGTTTGCGCACGGTTACCACCTGTCCTCTGCCCGATATGTCCTCGGCAATGGGCATTCTGTCCATAAAAGCGGTGCCGTTAAGCACAAATCCCGAGCCGCGGGAGCCGAAATGCTCGGCAGTATACAGTATCGCCTCGGCAATAGCCTCTTGCATACGAATTATATCAAGGTTTTTGAACAATGCGGGGATCTCGGCGTAGTCACTCCACTTGTTATCATTTGAAAACTCGCCTATATCGCGCCGAATAAATCCAACCGCCTCATTCATCGCGGTAATATCGCGCAAAAACGCAAAGCTTCGGCTCATTCGCTTGCCGTAACGCGCTCTCATATCGTTAAGCGTTGACGCTCCCGCGCGTGTTGCCGAGATGATGCCATCAGCTTCATTAACTGCACAGTTCAGTATCCGATCAAAGCTTGCGGACACGGTATTGTCACTCTGATAAACAATATGCTCTGCTGCTCTCATACTGCCCACCTGACAGGAATTGAGCGCCGTTCCACCGGGTCTGAAAATACCCAGACTGCCCGCCGCCTCACCGACGGCGTAAAGTCCCTTTATGCCGGTCTGCCAGTTGGAATCAATGCGCACGCCGCCGTTGTTGTGCTGTGCGCATACGGCAACGCGAAGCGGCTGTGCCGTAATATCTATTCCGTGGTCAAGATACAGCGATATTGCTCGCGGGTTCATTTTGCGCAGACGCTCAATAGGCAGACTTATAAGCGCATCCGAGTTTTTAAGATAATTGTAGGACACCTCGTCAAGTATGCAAAAGTCGCCCTCAAGTCCCCACGGCTCACGTCTGAAATCCATATAAACGTCTCTGCCGAGTATGACGCTTTCGTGGTACACTAACAGGTCGATATACGACGAGCCGTGTATCTTGCGCACGTCAAAGGGCCATTCGTAGCCCTTGAGAAACACGTTTTTAAGCATTTCGGTGGGCGTTTCGAAGTAATCCTTCAAAAATTCCCGCTCAACACCGTATTTATCTATAGAAATGTAGCACGGCAGCACCTGTTGATATGTTCCCGATACATTCCAGCGGAAGTCAACCGACGCAAGTCCGTACTGCCACTCGGCAAGATTTCCGAAAACGGCTCCCGCTTCAAGTGCCAGCGAGGAATTACCCGTGTGCGACAGCGGATACACGTTGTCCGCGTATATAGCCGCAGGACCGCCCGTGGCAAGCACAACGTGCGGCGCGCGTATCGCGACGTACTCAACGCCGTCACTCTTGCCGCACTCTACCGCCAGCACGCCTGTGACGCTTCCGTTATCTTCAAGTATTTTTATGACCTGCGTGTTGTCAAGCACGCGAATTCCTTTTTTGTTGACCGCCGCCTCCAGCACCTCGGTCATCATTTTGGAGGTGTAAGGTCCTATTGAGGTAGCGCGGCAATAAGGGTCGTGGTCGGTCTTATAGCCGACGTATTCGCCATATTCGTTTGTAGGGAACGGCATACCGAGATTCGCCAGCTTCATAAAGCATTTGACCGAGTTCGCCGCCTCGCAAAGCGCTACGTCACCGTCCATGGCGCCGCCGTCAAACAACGTCCGCGCCATACTCATAACGCTGTCTCCCTCGTCGCCCGCCAGCGACATTTTGTAATACGTCTGCTTGTCGCTGCCCGTATTACGCGACGTGCCCGCGTTTTTGCCCTCGGTCACGATAGCAATGTTTTTATATCCCAGGTCATAAAGCCAGTCCGCGCAGTTATAGCCTGCGCAACCCGTGCCTATGACTACCGCGTCAAAATCATATATTTTCATACCAACTCACAGTCTGCGGATGTGGAATCCGCCGTCGGCGTTAAGCACAGTTCCCGTACCGAAGTCCAACAGACCGCTTGCTGCCGCCACAACGCACTTGGCAACGTCCTCGGGAGTGCCCCAACGCTTGATGGGCGTTATGCCCTCAGCTATCAGCTTGTCATATTTCGCGCTTACGACCTCCGTCATGGGAGTTTTGATAATCCCGGGACGCACCTCAAACACGGGAATGCCGTATTCAGCCAGCTTGTCCGCGAAAAGCGTGGTGGTCATGGACACGCCCGCTTTGGAAATGCAGTATTCGCCGCGCGACGTGCTGGACGTATAACTGGAATTGGAAGCAATGTTGACAATACGCGGAATATAATCCTGCATATTTTTGCCGAGATATTTTATCATAAGGTTCGCAAAGGTCTGACACATAAAGAACGTGCCCTTGGTGTTGATGCCCACAACTCTGTCAAAGCTTTCCTCGGTGGTCTCCAGCACGTCAAGTCGTACCTTGCAGGCAACGCCCGCATTGTTGACAAGCAGGTCAAGTCTGCCGAACTTTTTGTCCACATATTCTGCAAGGGCGGCTCTGTCGTCAGCCTTTGAAATATCGCACTTGCAATAGTTTTTGACGTCCATCTCGGCGTAAACATCGGAATATATAACGGTATAACCCTCTTTTTCGAGCATACTTGCAATACCAAATCCGATACCCTGATATGCACCCGTAACCAAAGCTATTTTTTGCATACTACTTTCTCCTCGTAAAGCTTTTTATAATAATCATTGAACACCGCACAGCCCGAAACGCACTTTGCGCGCATAAGCTCGGTGCATTTTGAGCAGGCGACACAGCATTTTTTGTAATCAAATTCGCCCTTCAGGTAATCAGTGTAAAGCTGTGGATATGCCAGAGACACACGTCCGTAGCCGACAAAATCGCACACGCCGTCACAAAGCAGCGACTCGGATACCTGCATCAGCTCCTTGCGGTAGTACGATAGTCCGCTTCCGACAACCGTCAGCGTGGGGAAACGCTCTTTAAGGTGCTTTTGCACCGTGACAAAACGGGCAAGTCCCACCTCCGCCTTCTCGGGCGGCTCATATCCGCCGCGTCTGAAAGGACGGTTGATGTGAGGATTGAAATAAGGATTTCCTACCGTTACATTTATCATGCTGACGCCCCGCGCCATAAGTCCCTCAACTAACATATCACTCTCTGTCAGATCAAGCTCGCCCTGCTCATTCGTGCCAAAGCCGTTGGGCTTTGCCACCATATCCGAAAGTCCAAGTCGGGCGCCGATTATCATGCTGTCGCCCACAGCGGAGTTCACCGCCTCGGCACAGTCAAAATACAGCCGCGCTCTGTTATCAAAGCTGCCGCCGTATCTGCCCTCTCGCGAAAATGCGGAAAGCAGCTCGGCAAGCAGATAGCCGTGGCACGCCTTAACGTCTACCGCGTCAAAGCCCACCTGCTTTGCAAGCCGCGCCGATTTGGCGTAGAGGGGGGGAAGCGTGTCGAGATATTCGTCGCTGACAATATTTTCATCGCTCATGGGGCGCTTGTGTTCATAGACCGAGTTGCGGTATGCTATCATTGGAACAATGCTCTGTCTGCCCGAGTGAGTAAGCTGGAGCACAAAAAACTGGCGAATACCTGTCTTTTCCCGCGCAATATCCCGCATTTCGTCAAGTAACGCACGGAATTTGTCGGCATTCTGCTCCGTCAGCTGCATCTGACCCGCATTAGTCCTGCCCTCAGGGCACACAGCATTTGCCTCAAACCAGACGATACCAACGCCCGACTCCGCTGCTTTTTTGTATTTTTGTATGGTCAGCTTGCTTGGCGAGCCGTCATCGTTGCAGTCACAGCCCTCCATGGGCTGAAAAACAGCGCGGTTTGGTATGGTCACTCCCTTTAATATGTAGCTATCGTTTATCATTTGCGCCTCACAGTTTAAATTTTTTTCAACTTTACATAAACAATAATATCTATATAAAATTATAACATATATGTACCGCTTTTTCAATGAATATATTGCCGATTTGCACATTTATTTTGACAAAAACGCCCAACCACCGCCATATCGACGGTGATCGGGCAAAGCTTATTTACCGCACCCCTTGTCAAAGGACGGATTGCAGGCGTAGAAATTCTTGCTGTCAAGCTTATCCTGAGTAACGCGCAGAGCATCGCAAAATCTCTGATAATGCACGATCTCGCGCTCGCGCAGGAACTTGATGGGATCGCGCACGTCGGGGTCGTCGCAAAGACGCAAAATGTTGTCGTAAGTGACCCGCGCCTTTTGCTCCGCCGCCAAGTCCTCATTGAGGTCGGCGATAATATCACCCTTGATGCCTACGTATTTCATGTCAAACGGCACGCCCGAGGCGGCAATGGGGTAAACACCCGTAGTGTGATCTACAAAATAAGTAGCGAAAGGTGTTCCCTTGATGTCATCCTCCTTCAGATTGCGCGTCAGCTGACAAATAATAGCGGCTATCATCTCAAGGTGGGCGAGTTCTTCGCTGCCAACATCCGTCAGTATTCCAACCACCTCGTCATAGGGCATGCTGTAACGCTGATGAAGATAGCGCATAGAAGCGGCAAGCTCACCATCGGGTCCGCCAAGCTGACTGATGATGACGTTGGCAAGCATCGGGTTGGGGTTTTTTATTTTTACGGGGTATTGCAGCTTTTTCTCATATATCCACATATCGTCTCCTCCTCAGTTCGCGTCGTATTCCCAGGGCCAGGGACCGCTTATCCACTGCCATTTGTCACCGCTTGTGTTACCGAACATTGTCACCGCGCCGCACTTTTTTTCGTATTCTGCCACAGCGTCTTTACGTTCCTTCAGAAGTGTGTGGTAATATTCCAGTGCCTGATGACATTCGGGGTAAACGTCGAGATACAAAACCGTCTCGTTTATGGCAAAATCCAGCTCGCGAATGCGCTTCATAAGTGATCTGCAAGCACAGCCGTTGTTCATTTTATCCATTGCAGCAGCCCCCTCTCGCGATGCCCTCTTTAAAGGGCTTGTCGAGCTCAATGAAAATTGTGCCGCGCTCAAGACCTATCTCGGGCTCGTATACGTTGCGCCATACCTGTAGAGGTGAGTACGCCATTGCCAGCGGATGCTCATGAAGTCCCCAGCCACCTTCGTCGGTGCCGCAACCGCCACCGCACCGGGGCGCGCTGTCGCGCATATCCTTGCAGCCGCAGTCCGACTTGCCTTTATCGCGCATAGCGGCGACGGGCATACTTCTTTTGTCCGAAAAGCCGCGGGGCAGCATACCGGGCATAGCGCTTCTGACGGGTCTTGTGCCGCGCATGGCATCGTTACAGCCGCGAGGCATGTTCAGCCGACAGGAGCAGCCCTCCTTGACAGTATTCTGACGCAAAAGCTCACCGTCAACACGCTCACGGGGTGTCCTTACGTCGTTGTTATCAATATACATCAGATGAAATTCTCCTTTGATATTTGTGCCGTATATACGGCTCAATATCAATGTATGCACGCGAGTCGGATTTTGTCAAAACAGTGGGTAAATTTACAAAAATTTGAGTCGGTCTATTTATTTTACGGCGTTTTTATGGTATAATCTATTCGACAGATAACATTGACGGAGATAAAAACCATGAACAGCACAATACGCCCCATTGAAGCGCGGGACAGAACAGAAATTCTCAACATGATGCGTGTATTTTACGCCTCGCCCGCGGTATTCAGCAACGGCTCGGACGAGATTTTTTCAAATGATATAGAAAATTGCATAAACGGCAGTCCTTACGTGGAGGGATACGTCATCGAAGATTCAAATGACATACAAGGATATATGATGATCGCCAAAAGCTATTCCACCGAGTTCGGCAAGCCGTGCATATGGCTAGAGGATATTTACATCAAAGACGAATTCCGCGGCATGGGTCTTGGCAACGCGTTTATTGAATTTATCACAAAAAAGTACACCGATTGCATTTTTCGCTTGGAAGTGGAAGAGGAAAACGAGCGTGCCGTAGGACTGTACAAAAAATGCGGATTTACCGTTTTACCGTATATGGAAATGAAAAAAGAAATTTAATATAAGTTTTGTAGGGACAGGCGTCCTCACTGTCCGTAAACATATGGTATAATCAAATTCCACGTTTACGGACCGCCGAGGACGTCGGTCCCTACAATTTTCTAAATCATTTATTTGTCACTACCCACAAGTGCAGGCTCCGCCTTTTTTGCTTTTTCCGCACACTTTTTGCCATAGACCGCGCCGGAATTCAGCGACGCTTCGATGCGCAGAAGTCGGTTATACTTAGCAACCCGCTCGCCGCGGCAGGGCGCGCCCGTCTTGATAAAGGGCGCGTTAAGTCCAACGGCGATATCCGCAAGAGTTGTATCCTCCGTCTCGCCCGAACGGTGCGACAAAATAAAATTATACCCCGCATCCTTTGCCATGTGGATAACACGCAGTGTTTCGGTCAGCGTTCCTATCTGATTGGGCTTGATAAGAATGGCGTTGCCCGCCTTTTCCGAGATGCCGCGTGCAAGACGGCGCGTGTTGGTAACAAAAAGGTCGTCACCAACCAGCATTATTTTGTCGCCGAGGCGTTTTGTCAGCTCGCTCCAGCCGTCAAAATCACGTTGATCCAATCCGTCCTCGATGGATATAATGGGAAACTTTTCGCAAAGCTCTGCCCAGTACGATATCAGCTCCTCACGAGTATAGCGCTCGCCGCGCTTAGGTCTGTGATATGCGCTGTCCGATTCGGAATACCATTCGCCTGCCGCCGCATCCAGCGCGATCTTGACGGTATCGGTATTATACCCCGCCTCGCCGATAGCGCGGCAGATCAGCGATATAGCCTGCTCGTCGTCGGCAAGATCGGGCGCATATCCGCCCTCGTCGCCAACCGTGGACGCATAACCGTTGCGCTTGAGTATCTTGCCCAGCATATGGAATATCTCGCTTCCCATACGCAGTGCCTCTGAAAAGCTTTCAGCACCTACGGGCACTATCATAAATTCCTGTATTTCAATGTTATTTGACGCGTGAGCGCCGCCGTTAAGAATATTCATCATAGGCACGGGCAGGCGGTACGAATCTATGCCGCCGAAATAGCGGTAAAGCGGTATTCCGTACCAGTTTGCCGCCGCGCGGGCGTTGGCAAGCGACACAGCAAGCGTAGCATTGGCACCCAGGCGCGTTTTGTTCTCCGTTCCGTCAAGCTCCAGCAAAATTCTGTCCAGCTCGCACTGCTCGGAGGCATATATGCCTGCGATGGCGGGCGATATTTTTTTAATAACACCGCGAACGGCTTCAATAACACCCTTACCGTTATATCGTGTGTCATCGCCGTCGCGCAGCTCGTGAGCTTCATATATTCCCGTGGACGCGCCCGACGGCACGCTTGCCACGCCGACAGTACCGTCGGCAAGAAAAACGGTCGCCTCCACGGTGGGATTACCGCGGGAATCCAGTATTTCACGCGCGGTACATTTGAGAATTTGCGGTTTATTCATAATCTATTTGTTCCTTCCTTTGTTATTTCACACCGAAATTAGTATGTCCCGCCCTCTCTCAAATATGCGAGCGGCGGCATATACTGTAAACAAAACCCAAAAGGAGCAAAGCATGATAATACATACCGTGAAACGCGGCGACTCGCTGTATTCCCTCGCCCGAACCTACAACACCACTCCCGCACGCATCGCCTCCGACAACGCGCTGTCCTCGCCCGCCTCGCTGACGGTGGGGCAGGCTCTGGTCATACTCGAGCCTACGCAGACCTACACAGTGCAGGCAGGCGACACGCTTTATTCCATCGCGATGCGATACGGTGTCAGCGTCAATCAGCTTTACCGTAACAACCCACGACTTCTTGGTGAGCCTGCCATAAACGAAGGGGATACACTGATAATCTCACTGCCCGCACCCGAATTTGACCGAACAATAGCTGTCACGGGCTACGCCTATCCATTTATCAACCGCCAAATTCTGACCTCCACTCTGCCCTACCTTACATATCTGTCGGTTTTCACCTACGGCATCAACGACGACGGCTCACTTATTACGCTTGACGACGATGAAATAATCGCTACCGCCCGTCGCTACGGCGTCGCGCCCATTATGATGATGTCCTCGCTGAACTCCGAGGGACTTTTCTCAAGCGAGCTTGCCTCAAAAATATTCGCAAGTCCCGAGTTAACCGCAAATCTCATTGACAACATTGAAAGAACCGTAATCCAAAAAGGCTACGCCGGCGTTGAATTTGACTTTGAATACGTCAGCGCCGAATACGCCGACGAATATGTCAATTTGGTCAATCAGACGCGCCTGCGGCTTGAGCCCCAAGGCTACGTGGTGTTTGCCGACCTTGCCCCCAAGGAGACCGACGACAAACAAGGACTGCTTTACGAGGGTCACGACTACGTGGCAATGGGCGAGGCGGCTGACCGTCTTTTGCTTATGACGTATGAATACGGCTACGCCTACGGACCGCCAATGGCAGTCGCCCCCGTAGGTCCTGTAAGCGGCGTGCTTGACTACGCCATAACACGCATACCGCCCGCAAAGCTGCTGCTCGGCGAGCCTAATTACGGCTACAATTGGACGCTTCCTTATGTGGAGGGCGAATCCCGTGCGCCGTCGCTGTCAAACGTAGAGGCAACAGAACTTGCCCGTCAAATGCGCGCCGCCATACAGTACGACGAGGTAGCGCAAGCACCCTATTTCAATTATTACGAGCGCACACCAAACGGTGCTGTAGAGCATGAGGTCTGGTTTTCGGACGCGCGGAGCGTTGACGCGTCACTTCGGCTGATAGATCAATACGATCTTGGCGGCACTGGCGTGTGGAACATAATGCGCTATTTCCCGCAATTCTGGTTGGTGCTTAACTCGCTTTATAATATAGAAAAAGTGTATGAATGACCGCCATTGACAGCCAAAAATTCATATGGTATAATATAGATAAATAATTTTTAAAAAATACGGAACTTTTTCGCTTCCGGTTCGTCTGTATACACAGAACAAACAAAGGAGGACGTGTAATGAAAAAAACAGTTATCATCGGTTTGATAATATGCGCCTGCCTGCTAACGGGTTGTTCGCGTGACAACTCATCGGGCACCGAAAGCATCTCGCCCACCGACACAACTTCATCACCCGTCACAACAGTAGCCGTCACAACGGTAGCTGAAACCACCACACTCATAGCTGAAACCACCGCGCCGTTCCCCGAATATACGTTCACACCGTCACTGCAAAGCATCGAGCAAATAGAGGACTTCGGTCTCATCAGCGCTGACGGAACGATAGTGCAAGCATACCGCACCAACCCCGGTGGCTACGGCGTGTCCTATATCGACGACGATGGAAAGCCTGTTTTTCACCCCATTCATGGTGCTATCTTTATGGATATTCCCGAAGAGATCCCTGCAGCTTGCCCCGTTATAAAAATGAATGATTTTGAGCTGGTCAACAAGTCGGGCGTTGAGATCTACGATCAATACTATATTGCTTTCAACAGCATAGATAGGATCTACGAGACTCCAACCAAACCGGGACTGTATTTTTTGGTAGTATGTACGAACACCATCGGTCCTATGGACGACCCGAGCATACCTGCAGTAGTCGGGCAAAATTATTGGAATTATACATACTTTTTCGCTGTTGTGGTTGAGTAAAACACATAGGAGGTCAAAAAATGAAAAAACTGATATGCATACTGATTCTTGCGGCAATGTTATTGTCATGCGCCGCGTGCTCGGCTCCCGATAATGCCGATGGTGACACGGCTGCCGACACTACCACCACGTCGGAAACGACCACCGCCATGCAGGAAACGACCACCGCCGCGCCGTCCGACGACATATCTACCCCCGACACAGTGATATCTGTTTTTCCGTCAATTTTTCCCGATGCATGGAAGTCCATGAACGCGGTCATAGTCAAGTGGGGCAAGCAAAACGGTGAGAAGTGGCACGATTCCTCCGCTTATTGGGAAAACGGCGTGTCACACCCATACAAGATCAATTATATCGGCGTTGATGTGGAGCTCGTCAAGGTTTTTGATGAGACTATGGAGAAGAGCAAATACACCGACTTTTACGGCAATATGCCAAACGTCACCTCGCTCATGCTGCCCGAGCAGTATATCGAGCACGCGCGTGAGGGCGAGACGTCGCTGGTATTCCTGGACCTCATATATACACTGAGCGGACAGCTTGAGGGCGGCGGATATTTAACCACGCGCCGTCTTGGCGTTCGTCTCGGTGTCCGTATAGCCGAGGGCGAATTTACAGAACCGCCCATTTTTGCCATTGAAGACGGCAAAATTCAAGTCCCCGACCGCGCGTATCTGACGCGCAGTGGCGAAGACGACAGCAACTACTTTACGCAGGAAATTTATTATCTTGCGGAGGCAAACAAGCACATACAGAAAAGCGGCGCAGAAATGCAGTTGTTTGAGAACGGTATGCCGATGGAAATACTTGATGAATACTTTAATCTGATATGTAACTTAATACAGAACCCTGATACGTAAGTAAAATATCCCCGCAAAGCATTGCTTTGCGGGGATTATCAATAATATTTTACTTTTTCTCGGCTACGATAAGTCCGTACGCGCCGTCCTTACGTGTATACACAACACAAGTCTCGCCCGTGTCCTGATCCTCAAACAAGAAGAACTGGTGTCCTAACAGATTCATCTGCAAAATTGCCTCCTCCGCGGACATAGGCTTTAACTGAAAGCTCTTGGTACGAATGATAAACTCGGGATCCTCCTCGGGGTCTTCGGGAGGAATATATGAGGGTGCTTCGGTGAACACTCCCGCACGCAGGCGTTTAGCCAGACGTGTCTTATTTTTTCTGATCTGACGCTCGATATTGTCGATCGAACGGTCAAGGGCATTTTGGTAGGATTGCTCTCCCACCTCGCTGCGGAACAGAGTGCCTGCGGCGCTGATGGTTATCTCAAGGGTTTCAAGATTGCGCTTTTTGCTGAAGGTGACTGTGGCGTCGCCCTCTTTGTCAAAATACTTGTCAAGTCGTGCAAGCTTTTTTTCGACAAGTGCCTTGAGATCGTCCTTTACCGTGGTCTGTCTGCTTACAAATGTAATTTTCATATTTTAGCCCTACCTTTCTTCGGCTTTGTTGCGGGGCTCGGCGAGACCGCCTCGTCCCGTCAAATATATTATAGCACACTCAAGCGAATTTGTAAAGAGTCGTGCATTAATTTTCAGAAGATCATCACAATTTTGTGCATATTGACGGACGTTTCTCCACAAATCTTAATATTCAAGATTGACAAACCGCCAAAACGTGGTATAATAATATGTGGGACTATTTCAAAAAAGGATATGAAAAATGCAAAACATCAAAGATAAGATACAAAAGCTGCGCCGTGAGCTGCAGCATCATGCGCGCCTCTACTACGTCTACGACGCACCCGAAATATCCGACTACGACTACGATATGATGTACCGTGAGTTGCTGGAGCTTGAAGGGGCTCATCCCGAGTTTTTTGACCCGGCTTCCCCCACACAGCGTGTAGGCGGCAGACCCCTTGATAAATTCGACAAGGTTACACACACACGTCGAATGGACTCGCTTACCGACGTTTTTTCCTTTGAGGAGCTGGGTAATTTTATACAAAAATCAACGGCACTTTACCCCAACGCAACATGGTCTGTGGAGCCCAAGATCGACGGTCTTTCCGTCGCCCTGACATATGAGAACGGCGTGCTGGTACGCGGTGCTACCCGCGGAGACGGCATCGTGGGCGAGGACGTCACTCAAAACATCAAAACTATCTTTTCAATACCGCTGAAGCTGCCCGAGCCACTGGATCTGACGGTGCGCGGTGAGGTCTATATGCCCCGCGCCGTGTTTGCGCGACTCAACGCCGCACGCGAGGCGGCAGGCCAGCAGTTGCTTGCAAATCCACGCAACGCCGCCGCAGGCTCGCTTCGTCAGCTGGACCCCAAGGTGACCGCCTCCCGCGCCCTTGATATCTTCATATTTAATTATCAGGACGGCGCGCTGTGGCAGGACGGTACCCTTCCCACCACCCACGCTCAGACCCTTGACCGTTTGGACGAGCTTGGCTTTCCCGTCATCCGTCAGCGCACTATAGCTGTAACCACCGAGGACATAATTGCTCACATCCGGCAGTTGGGCAAGTGGCGCGATGACCTTGCATTTGACATTGACGGCGTTGTTATCAAGCTTGACAGCCTTTCGGGGCGCGAAACCCTGGGCGAGGGCACCAACACACCCAACTGGGCAGTCGCGTATAAATTTCCGCCCGAGGAAAAACAAACCAAATTAGTTGATATCACTATCGCCGTGGGGCGTACCGGCGTGCTGACACCTGCCGCAGAGCTTGAGCCCGTGCGCCTTGCGGGAACATCCGTCAGCCGTGCGACGCTTCACAACCTTGAATTCATCCGCGAGCGCGACATTATGATAGGCGACTACGTCACCGTCAGAAAAGCGGGCGACATAATTCCCGAGGTGGTCTGCGCCCATCCCGAACGCCGCGACGGCAGTCAGCGCCGCTTTGACCTGCCTGACAAATGCCCCTCCTGTGGAGAGCCGGTATTTTACGATGCCGACGAGGGCGCGGCGGCGCGTTGCACCAACTCAGCCTGCCCCGCACAGCTTTCCCGTTCCATAGAACATTTTGCATCCAAGGACGCAATGAACATTGACGGTCTCGGTCCGCAGATAGTGGAGCTGCTTTTGCGCGAGGGACTGATCAAGGATGCGGCAGATCTTTATTCCCTGCGTTCCGAGCAAATAGCAGATCTTGAGCGAATGGGCGAAAAATCTGCGCAAAACCTTATTGACGCCATTGAAAGATCCAAGTCCGCGGGACTTGAACGGCTTATATACGCGCTGGGCATACGAAATATAGGTGAGGTCGCCGCGGCAACACTGGCGGCACGTTATCGTACGCTTGACGCTTGTATGAAAGCAACTCGTGAGCAGCTGTGTGAGCTGGAGGACTTCGGAGAAATAACAGCCGACTGCGTTGTAAACTTTTTCTCTCATGAACAAAACATTGAATTGTGCCGCCGTCTGACAGATGCAGGTCTGGTCACGCAAAGCACAGCCGCGCCAACCGATGACAAATTCGCGGGACTGACGTTTGTTCTCACGGGCACACTGCCCACGCTAAAGCGTGACGAGGCAGAAAAAATGATCAAGGCACGCGGCGGAAAATGCGCGGGCTCGGTGTCAAAAAAGACATCTTATGTGGTTGCGGGCGAGGCGGCAGGCTCAAAGCTTACCAAAGCGCAGTCACTGGGTGTCACCGTCATAGACGAAGCTGCTTTCTTACAAATGTTGGAACAATAATTAAATTTAAGCACTTTAAACAAAAATATGCGTCTTATTTTAATAAAACGCATATTTTTTGTTCAATTTTTGACAAAAATAAAATTGACAAACAACTTTTTTTAGGTTATAATATAATCAATCAGTATTGTCGCAACAGCGGCAGTATAATAAAATAATGAAAGAGGTACACTTATGCGTAAAACTCTCTCCATCCTTCTCAGCGTTGTGATGATACTTTCCGCTTGCTGCTTCGCACTTCCCGTGTCCGCAGCTCCCGAAGGAACTCCCATCAACACTGCTGTCGAGTTCATGGCAATGGCTGCTGACGGTACATACTACCTGAACGCTGACATTACCCTCGCCGCTTCTTACGAAGCACCCTTCTCCGGTACTATTGACGGTAACGGCAAGACCGTAACCATCTCCGCTCCTATGTTCAAGGAGTTCAACGGTACTGTTAAAAACCTCACCATCAACGGCTCTATCAACTCCGACAGTGATGCAGGTTCTCTCACAGTA
>JAZNBA010000074.1:0-4063 GCA_045586785.1 Eubacteriales bacterium
TGCGCCGCTTGCTGCCAAAGAAAAAGCGGAAAGCGCGTGGGAGGTTTTTACGTAGAGATAGAATCAAATAGGCACGGAAACGGCGGAAATGCCCGCGCTGCCGCGGCTTCTCCGATATTCCGAGGGGGAGGTGCCCACGTGCTTGAGAAAAGCGCGGTTAAAGGTGCGCAGGGTGGAAAATCCAACCGATTCGCACACCTCTGTCACGCTCAGCTCGCTGGATCTCAGTTGACGGCAGGCGGCAGACACTCGCAGAGAGTTGATATAATCGTTGAATCCAATATTCAGCTTGTTGCTGAACAGGTGCGAAATATAATATTTGCTGATGTGAAGCTCGTCCGACAGCGCGGAAAGCGACAGAGGACGGGTGTAATTTTCGGCACAAAAGTCAATTACCGAGCGCAGTACCTGCGTGTCGGCGCTTCTGACCTGACCCGGTGACAAAAGCGGCAGCAGCTCACCGAAAATAGCCATAAGATAGCCACGGACTATAATGTCGCGGTGCTCACCGCCGGTTTTGTCGGCATCTGCCAACGCGTCAAGCAACTGACGAAGACGCGGCGGCTGCTCCGAAGCCTTGAGAAGATTTGTGGAGGGCGACGCGCCTACCATAAGATGTGATAACTCGGGGATAAGATCGGGGTTAACAATGAAAAGCATATACTTTTCGGGTCCGTAAGAAACAAAACGGTGTATCTGATTGGGAAAGGAAATGAAAAAGTCGCCTTTTTCAATGCGGCAGACAGACGAATCGGCATAGCCATCGGCGCAGCCGTCTATCATAAACGCAAATTCAATATGACGGTGAAGATGTGGGGAGCAGGCGAGCTTGGTATTTCCGCCGCGGTCATCGCGGTAGAAAAAATCCTTGTCGCGTTTTTCGTAAAAGGGAGCCATGATTTATTCCTCGCGTTGGGATTGGACCGCCTTTCGGGATGCATAACGGCGGTGACGGTGATAAAAACGTGTGAACAGTGCGATTGCGGCAAGCAATACGACAAGTGTTACGATAATAATGATGATTATCCACAGCGCGGCGGGGGTTGCTATTTTAAGTTCAGCGGCACTGACGTGGGAAATTGACACCTCGCCTGTTGCGGAGGACAGCGAAATGCTGATCGTTACGTCCTTGCCTGACGCCAGCTTGTTGAACTCGGTAATATCAAAGCTGACCGCGGTGCAGTCTGAGTGAATATTGACGGCGGACTCATACATGAGTGCGTCACCCTGAGACAGGCGCAACGTAATAACGCCGCTGTCAGCAGTGCTTGCAAGATCAATTATAAGCAGATTTCCGGATCTGATAGTCGAGCGCTTGACATTGTAGCGGACGGTGCGGAATTCTGTGCCCGAGTCCAGCAACAGCGCCGAACCGTTTTTGGTGGATATAAGACGGGGGGGTGCTGTATAACCGCGCCCCGCGCTTACAAATTCGTGGCGCAGACCTGTGGAAAAGTCAAATATGGAATCAAGCTTGTATGACTCAAGGGACGAAAGTGCCTGAGATGTGCCTGAGAGTATATTTTTCGCGGAGGTGTCCACGCTTCCTGACGTTACCATGTATTCAAGTACTCCGCCGATAGAGGAAGCAAGTGAAGAGATCTGCGGCGTAACACCTGTGTCTATTTCACGCAAGACGCTCCAGATCTTTTTGCGCGACAGCACATTTCCCGACATATCCGTGCGGGAAAGGCCGAAATTATCGGTAGATTCGGGCGAGTCGAACTGATTGGCGTAGATAAATGCATCAACCGTTCCGTCCTCAAGCATCTTGTAGTATGCGAAAGCATAGGAGGCAGCCTGATCGTTTTCGGAGGAGTGAGCAACGTTGTCCGTGGGGCTGCTGGGAACCGCGAAAGCGCCTATCATGAGTCGGCGCGGGTTGCCTTCATAGGTGTAGCTTTTTGACAGCGCGTAAGAAAGCACGTTGATGTTGGCGGGGGAGATAAGCTGTGAGGAAGCGCCCGTGGCGAGGGCGTCATCCCAAATGCCCGAATCGGTGCGGCTGTAGGCGTAAGCGGCGGTGGCTATAGACCAGTCAAAATCGCCGCCGGCGCGTGTTTTGGAGTCGAAAGCAGAGAAGAACTCTGTCATGCTTACGTCAGACGCGGACAGCTCGGAGGGAACTATGCTGAAATTATTGGATGTGGCAATATAGACGCGCCCGTTTTCGTAGAAGGAGCGCATTGCCGTGTGCGCGATGCGTACAAGCTTTGAATAAACTTCAATGTGGCGGTCAGCAGAAAGCTCGGGCGAGGTGGAATAATTGCCTGTGGGAACATTTACCTCACTTCCGATGATAAACGATCCGCAAAAGCCGTGTGTGCCGACAGGATCTGTGTAACGCTCGGCAATAAAAGAGAACAGAGCGCCAAACAGAGGCGCGTTTGCGGTGGAATCGGCGCGCATGGCGTAGCTTTTTGCCGCGGGTGCGTCGGCATAACCCAGTTCAGAGAGGGATGCGGGCAATTCGGACGGGGCGGCAGTCAGCAAAAAGCGAAGATAAACGCGAATATTTTCGCGCGATAGCGCGCTTATTTTGTCGTCAAGACTGCCGACGGCAGAGCGGTCAAAGTGATAGGTGACACCGAGAAAGTCATAACTGATACTGTCGGCGTCAGGCGCGCCGAACAGCTTCTCTACCGATACGGGAATTACCGCGTGCGACAGTCCTAACGACAGCGCGTCCGAGACAGATGTGACTTCCAGTCCTTTGGGTGAGACTGCATCCGGATATTCATATGAATATTGAGATGCCGAACTTGCGTTGCCCACATAGCGAGGCGCGCCGATGGGCGTGTATCCGCTTCCGTTTTCTATCGCAAGCACGTACGCGCTGTAAAGACGTGAAATGTTGCCCTCATAAAGCGCGGTCTTATAAACATATTTAGATGTGGCGCGGAAGGACATAACGGGGGACAGCTTCGAGAGGTCGCGCTCATCCATGCCGAGGGGGAGCTCAAAAAGGTGAAGTGTCTGCTTTTTGTGCGACGCTAAAAAATCATCTGAGAGTGTGATTGTCACACTCAATTTGTTGCCGCCAGAATTAAGCGCAACCGACGCTACACCGTCTGCGACTGCGGCGGGAGCAGCTTCGCTGTTAGCGGAGACGGCAAAAGTGCCGTATGACGCCAGCAAAGTAAATATAAAAAACAGAGCGATAAGACGCTTTAGCGTTTTTTTGTCTGACATTTTCAAATCAAGCCTTTCATAATCATAATTATACATTATAAGTATAGCACAAATTTTGTCCTATTGCAACCTCAAAACGGGCATTAAAACGCAATTTGTGTCATAAAATATTATAATAATGTGCATAGGGAGGAGCTTTTATGAAAATATACAAAATGATATGCGTGATAATTGCGTTGCTGATGTTGGGCGGCTGCGGAAAGATCGACTCCCGGGTGCTCTCTTATGCCGAGCGTCCATTTTGCGCCGATGTGCAAGGGCAGATGTACGGACTTGACTTTTCCGCGGCAGTACAGGTGAGCGCCCGAAATGAGGACGGAGGGCGAAATATTCGCATACAATTTGTGTCGCCCGAAAGTCTGCGAGGAATAGTTGTGACGAACGATGGAAAAGAGAGTAGGGTAGATCTTGACGGCGTGAGTCTAAAGGACTCGGCGGCAGAAGGGTGGATGCTTGCGGCACAGCTTTTGATACCGCAGGGACAGGTGGTCAGTATCAAAAGTGCTGAGCATGATACGCGCACTGCTGTGGTTTTGCTTGACAGTAAGCAAACTATAATTATTGATGTGAACACAGGCGCGCCGCTGGAGGCTGCCATTGACGGCACCTATGTAAAGGTGACGAGATTTGAAAGTACAGAGTGAGAGCTTTTAAATAAACAAGGGCTTCCCCAACGGCGTGCAAAATTAACGGAGAATTATGTACGGTCGTTTAATAATTGCTCCGCTGTAAACAAATAAATAACCCCGACATCTGTCGGGGTTCGGTTATTTTGTTCGATAAATTGGAATTTGACGGTATTACAACAGCTTTATCTCATTGGCAATCATAGCCACGTTTTTGGCGTTGGTATCAATTTTAATGGTATTGA
>JAZNBA010000075.1:0-32845 GCA_045586785.1 Eubacteriales bacterium
TCGCACGAGTGAAGTTAAGTTTGCCCACTTTACCGAAGGCAAAACTTCACGATCCGCAGGATCACTTCACTTACGAAGTAAACTTCACTTGCCCGCAAGGGCAAACTTAGTTGCGTAGTGTCCTTAAGGACACTACGCATAAGTGCAGGAGCTTTTGAAGTAATAGGTAAAAGGGAATAGGTAATAAGTTAGGTAGCTTTTCGCCGAGACGAAAAGCATTTTTTGTTGCAATATGCTTCATGGTATGATATAATGAAAGCAAGAAAGGCGGTGTTTAAAATGAATGGATTCGGCATAAACGTAATGAATTTCGGCGCTGTGGGCGACGGTATTACCGACGACACTGCGGCGATACAAGCAGCCATCAACTATGCTTCCGAAAGAGGCGGCGGACGCATACTTTTTCCGTACACCAAGGGAGGTTACCGCTTAGGCTCTCCCGGAGTGGAGGAGTACAAGGGGCGTAAAGTACGCGCTCAGCTTTTGATCCCACCCGAAAATGACGCAAATATCTTACTTGAGGGTGAGATGCCCTGCAAGATGTTGTATTCTTATCAGGTTCGTCCGATGTCTGCGGTGGAGCAGAATTTTGAGCCAACAATGTTTGGAACGCTTTCGTGCAACAACACCCGTATTTTTTCCGACTGGGAGGCTCCCGAAATTCACGATCCCACAGAGCGACCGTGGGCGATGATTGCGGCACCCGAGGGGGACAGCTGCAAGGGACATTTCAGTATGTCGCAGTTTTCGGTAGCAAATCTTGAATGGCGTGTTCATTTAAATAAGGATAAAATGTACCCCACGCAAAGCGCCGCAAATTTTCAGAATATCTCACGCGTGTGGATAAGCGACTGCCAATTTTGCCTGAACGAAAGTGTTGGCGATACTCTCAGGCAAAAGGAATTGCAGGAGAATCCTTGTCATACGGTGGGACTTATGATGTCGGGCGACCAGAACGACAATAATGTTCTGCGAAATGTGGCGGTGCAGGGCTTCAAGTACGGATTTGTTCTCGGTGAGCACGTGGTCGCCGACTATCTATACATTCACAACTGTGAAAATGGAATCGCGTTTCACGACAGCTCGCACCTCTCGGTAATCACGCACGTTGTGGCACAGCATAATCGCCGCATTGTTACCACCGCGCCCGACATGCTGTTCGGACACGGAAAAGGTCCTTGCAACGTCATTATTCAAAGTCTGAACTTTGAGTGCGGAACGGGACTGAAGCCCGAGATATGTCAGCTTGAATACGGTGTGTACGACCCCGACTGCCGCTTGCGCGGAAGTCTGTGCTGGCACAAGCCGTGGGGGAAAAAGGAGTTTCCCGCTGTGTGCGGAGAAAGGTTTGTAATATCGAAATTTTGAGTTGTATCGTTGCGTTAAACTAACTTCGGAAGGGAGATGGAGATATGAGAAAAATTGCAAGGACTGTCACTATAACAATTATAATTGTGTTGATATTAGTAATGTGTTCCGGGTGTTATTCAGCACCCCCCGAAATTAAAAGCGGAGAATTTCCTTTTGTTGTCGAATATGAGTATGAAGGCAAAAAATATATAATAGAAGATATTGCCGTTTGTACTTATGAGGGTCTTAATCCGGATTCGGGTATTTCGATGAGGTGGTATTCTTGCGATTTGAAAAACGACAGTAATGTCCGTATGATAACATTTGAGGCAAACACTGAATCATTGTTGGTTCAAGGAAGGATCAACAATAAATCTTATGTAACTTTGTATTGCGGAGATGGGGGATATTATTTGGGTGATCATTTATATAGAGATAGTGAGCCTTGTATATATTATGTTGAACGCTACAATGAATCTCCAAAAGCTATTCGTATCCAGGATACCAAATTAACAAATGAGCAATTAGAACAGCTTTTTGGCATAAAAATTATTCGATTTGAGTTTAGTGAACCTATTGAGAATAAATTTGGATAGACATCTTTTTGTCAAGACGCGATAGATATGCTATAATTGACCCGGAAAGGCGGTTAACTGTGAAAAAGAAAGTTTGGCTTTTTATATTGATAGGTATTGTGGCTTTTTTGCAATTGGGTTTGATTGCGCGTGCGTTAGTGATTAATTCGGCGGAACAGAGATATTTTGACGTTTACAGAGATCAGGCGGAGGAGTATATAAAGGCTTCGCCCGAAATGTTGGATAAATACGGTGCAGACTTCGCTGTGCGATTTGATAATTCGGTCACATATTCCCCGGGCGAGAAAAAAGATTTTTTTGAGGACGTTGCCGATGCATTCTGGCCCCGTCTCTCCCACTCTCTTGAAGAATTCAGCTACGGTATGGATATGATAAAATTTCGCGTGACCGTAAGCGGCGATGCGTATGAAATAACGTTTGAAAAAGACGGTCAAGGCAAGTTTGCCGTGTCGTCCCTGACTGAGGCAGAGGATTGAGGACAGTGTTATTGACAAATTATAAAACAGGTGATATAATTTTAACTGTAACAATATTAATAATATGAAAAGGAGTACCCCGAATGAAAAAAATAATATGCTTGGTGCTGGCTGTCGTTATGATGACGATGGTATTTGTCGGTTGCGATATGAATTCGCAGGATAATGCTGATGACGCCGGGAAGGATGATTACAAGCCTACTCACGTTACCACTGTTTCGGATAATGAAGCGAACGCAGATGTAACTGCAGAAACAACCACCGAGGCTGACACCGAAGCCGATACAAGCCAAAATGAAGTATCCGAAACGGGCATTTCCAGAGGAACGATCGACGGAAATGTGTATACAAACAATTATCTGAAATTTAAGTTTACCAAGCCCGAGTCCTGGTACTATTCCACCGATGCCGACATAGCGGCACTGTTGAATCTGGGAATAGAGATGTTTTTGAATGATCAATTCAAAAAAGCTCTTGAAAACAATCCTTCGATGTATGATATGAGAGTCGTTGACTCGGCTACGGGAACAAGTATTATTGTGGCATATGAAAATCTTGAGAAGTCGTTTGCAACAAACATTACCGAAAAGCAATATATTGATGCGGTAAAATATCAGTTTACGAATATTAGCGGAATAAGTGCCGACTTTTCCGATGAGCTTGTAACTGTCAAACTCGGCGGAACAGAATTTACACGAGTTTTGTGCAATGTTACGACGTCGGGCGTGACCATGACACAGGTCTACTACGTACACAAAGCGGACGGATATATGTCATCGGTAATTGTGGGTATTCAGGGCGGATACTCGGTAGAACAAATCGAGGCAATGTTTCAATAAAAATTATTATAATAAAAAAGCTCTCCTGTGGCGGACGCCACAGGAGAGCTTTTGTCAATAACGGCATTTGATTTATGCTTTCAAGCAAAGATATTGTTTTGCGGGTTGACAAATATACGCCTCGGTGATAAAATTAAATTGGTATATTGTTTACTTAAATATATAATGATGCTTTTAAGGGAGAGCCGCTATGAAAAAAAGCAAATTTTTAAAAGTGATATTCATATGTATTGTGCTTGCGGTACTGTGCGCTGTTTGTGTTGCGGTATTTTACGCCGCGAGACGCGCGCATATGATCCTGCTTCAAAATGAAAAGCTGAATATTCTGGAGGAGCGCGAGGGCGAGTATAACGGTGCCTCGCTGGTTTTGAGAAAAACGGCTCCGGACGAGGCATATGCTTTGGCTCAAAGGCTGGATGCCAAGGTTCGTCTTTCCGTGGACGGCACACTGGCAGTATTTGATCTGCCGGAGGGTATTACTATAAAGGATGTTTACGAAAACGACGAATACCGCCCGTATCTTTCCCGAATGGATGAGAACTATTATGTTCAGCTTTGCGATGTGTCCCAATCGGCTGCGGGAATTGAGGCTGAGCCGTTATACTATCGTCAGAGTTTTTATTTGAATAATATCAGCTTCAATAATATCAATCAGATATCCACCGGTAAAGGTGTTACCGTTGCTATCATCGACTCGGGTATTGATACCGATCACCCTGACCTTAAAGGCAAAATAAGCGAACACTCCTACAATGCGTCCACAGGTCAGGTGGTATGTGAGAACACGCTGCCTGACGGAAGCTATAATTGGTCGGTTGTTGAAGACTATTACGGCCACGGCACTTCTGTTGCCGGCGTTATTGCCGCCCAGCACAACGGCATCGGTGTTGGAGGCATGGCACCCGACGTAGAGCTGTTGATCATCAAGGTCAATGTGCTCGGAAACGGTAATCTTCAAACCGCCGACTGTGAGATGGCGCTGATATATGCGAGTATGCAAAATGTAGATGTTATAAATATGTCGTGGGGCTTTTACGGCAGCACGGAGCTTTTTAAAAATGTCATAGATTCGATCACAGCAGGCGGCAAAATCTGTGTTGCGGCGGCGGGAAATAACGCGCTGTCACAGCCCATGTATCCGGCGGCTCACCCGAATGTTATAGGTGTCGGCGCACTGTCAAATTCCGGCAACTCCCTTGCCAACTATTCAAACCATGGATATGAAAATGTAGATGTGGTGGCACCCGGAAGTATTTTTACCACCTGCAGGGACGGAAAATATGATATCCAGGATGGAACATCGTTTTCGTCGCCTGTTGTTACGGCGTTGATCGCGCTTTATAAATCCGCGTACCCGTCGTGCTCTGCCAAGGATATCACTGACACTTTGTTTGCTACCTGCCGTGATCTGGGTCTTGCGGGTGAGGATGCCAAATTTGGTTACGGAGCCGTTATGGCGGACGCATATATAGTAAAAAAAGATGTCATTGAGGTGACAGATTTCAAATATGTATCCGCATATAATATGTATCGCGATAAGCTTCCTATAGTCAGGTACGACGCCATTGAGGTACACGCGGATCAGTATGACCGAACCCTGAGTGTTCCGAATCCCGGTCGGGAGACAGCGGCGGTTAAGATCGAGGGCAGTGACTTTGAGGATTACTTCGGTGATTATTGGAATTTAGGCGGCGGTGTTTTTTTGTATGACTCCGCGGTAAATCCCGAAAACAAATATTTTGACGTCACTTCCACCCACACTCGCATTGTATATACATTTACTGTGCCCGAGGACGGCAAATATGAGTTTGTTTTTGTCGCCAATGCGCGAACAGATAATGTTTCGATTTACAGAGGCTTTGCTTACACCATTGATGACAGTGATTTTTATCAGATACGGTGTGAAAAGACCGGCAGTGTTTTTAACCAATCGCCGAAATACGAGTATTCAGTATCCGACCTTGAGGCGGGCGGGACAAACTGCTACCAGCCCACTTATTACTACAACCTGACTGCTGAGCTGAGCGCGGGAACGCATACTTTGTCGTATTATCCTTTGTTGGGCTTTAACGGTATAACAGGTCTTCCGATCGATGAATGCGGCATGGATCTGCACGGATTTTACGTTCAGAAGTATCTTACCGAGCAGGAGCTTGCTGTTTATGAATATCCCGACATACGTGAAATACCGATTCCGGAAACGCAAGGCCTTGAATACGCCTCTTATTATGACGGAACATGCAGTGTGTATTCCAGAGGCAGCTCGACGGCGACAAGAATAAAGATACCTAAGTACAGTCCGGACGGTGAGCGTGTCGCATATATCGACGTTGGCGCATTTTCCGAAACAGACATAAAAGAGATTTATATACCTTCCACCGTAAGAGAAATATCGTGGGCTGCATTCAGAGACTGTAAAAGCTTATCAAAGGTGGAGTTTTTGCATGAAGCCAATGATCCGATAGCAATAGACGGATGTGCATTTGAAGGTTGCTCCGCGCTTAAAAGCATAAATCTTCCGAATCAATTGAAATTATTGTATGATGAAGATATGGAGCCGTATTCAATATTCAAGAACTGTACGAGTCTTGAAAAGATCTCGCTCCCGTCAGGTATAACAAAAATACCGACATATATGTTCTCCGGCTGCAGCTCGCTTAAAACCGTTAGTCTGCCATCCAATTTACTAAGAATAGGTGATTTCGCGTTTAACAGCTGTAAAGCTTTAACCGAGATCAGCCTACCGGATTCTGTCGATTTGATCGGCAGAAGGGCGTTTTCCTATTGTTCATCGCTTGAGAGCATAAAATTGCCCGAGCGCCTGCAAAAAATCGGCAGTAACGCGTTTGAAAAATGCATATCGTTGCAAGAGATCGAGCTTCCGGAAAGTCTGACTACTGTAGAAGAGTATGCTTTTTATAATTGCAGTGCGCTGAAAAGCATTGAGATCCCAAGCAAGATAACCGTCATAAGCAATGATCTTTTCTCGGGGTGCTCAAGTCTGACGGACGTAAAGCTGCATGATAATATTACCGAGATCGGAAGCGGCGCGTTTTATAACTGTTCCTCTCTGGAAAATATTACTCTTCCAAACAGTATTACGAGCATAGGATCGAACGTTTTTAGCGGTTGCTCGTCTTTGAAGCGTGTTGTTTTGCCCGATTTAATATCGGAAATTCCCTCGCAAATGTTTGAGAATTGTACATCCTTGGAAAGCATTGATCTGAACGAGCCTGTTACACATATAAAGTACCGTGCTTTTTACAATTGTAAAAGCCTTAAAGAGCTGACCTTGCCCGACAGTGTACAACTGATCGGTAACAGCGCATTTGCAGGCTGCAGTGAGCTGAAGAGCATAAACATACCGGGCACGGTCAAGACGATAGAGGACTATGCCTTTGACCAATGCGACTCGTTGAAAACGGTATACCTTGGATCCCGAACAGTATCGCAAAATCTGACATTTGATTATTCATGCGGTTCACTGCTGAAAAACGCGCAAACAGTGGCGGTAGCCGACGATGTGAAGGTAATAGGTAGCTATATACGTAATTTTACAAAAACCGAGTCCATAAGATTGAATGATGTCAGCTACACCGCTTACAGCAAGCACGTCCACATTTGGATAGATACCGCTGTTGATAAAGTAGACTGTCTGACAGACGGCTTTGATGGTAAGGTGTGTAAGCTCTGCGGTGTCAAGAACGGAGATGTATTCTATAAACATACATTCGTTTGGAGAAGTGTCGGTCACCCGTGTCACTTTGCGTACGCTTGCGAGACCTGCGAAAGAAAAATATCTGCCGTCAGTGTGGAGCATAGCAACGAAACAGTAAAGCTGACACCTGCAAGCTGTACCGCAAACGGTTCAATAACGTATCAATGTACCGTATGCTCCGAGACGACGCAAGAGAGTATAGCGGCTACAGGTCATATATATACCGATAGCGGAACGTGCGCGGTTTGCTCCGAGAAAATTCAACTCAGCAAAACATGGGATGTGTCGCTGAACGGAGACGGGTCGGTCAAGGCGCATCTGTATGCGTTGAACAGTGAAAAGTTTTTGTTGCTTATTGAGGGCAACGGAGCTATGAGCGGCTGGAATGCGGTTGATATTCCTTGGTATAGCTATCGGGACAGAATAACACAGGCGATCGTCAAGGAGGGAATTACAGTTCTGGGACGAAACACCTTTGCCGGTGCCACTTTGCTCAATAGCGTTATTTTGCCCTCCACCATAGAGAGTATACAGGACGGTGCTTTTTATAAAAATACTTCTCTGAAGAGTATTGATCTGCCCGATTCGTTGAAGCAGCTGGGAACAGGCGTGTTTTTACAGTGCAGCGCGCTTGAAATCATTACTATTCCGTCGGGTATCCAAGAGATCGGCAATTCTATGTTTTCAAGCTGTTCTTCATTGAGGCAAGTAACCTTTCATGCAGGTCTGAAAAGCATAGGCAGCTATGCGTTTGCGTATTGCGATGCTCTGGAAAGCATTGAGTTACCGGACGGACTTGTCAGTTTAGGCGAGCGGGCATTCTATTATTGCAACGGACTTAAATCAGTCAAAATGCCGCGAGATCTTAAAACGGTGGGCGATCTTGCGTTCGGAGATTGCGCGGAGCTGACCAAAATATATTTCAATGCTGTTGAGATGGAGAGCATAGCCGGCAATACGATAATATTCCCCATATACACCAAAATGGAGGTATATGTCGGCGCGGAAGTAAAAATATTGCCCGACAGAATATTTGCGGGCACCGATGTATGTAAGGTAGTGTTTGAACAGCCGAGTGCTTGCCGTACTATCGGTGAGGCGGCGTTCTCGGGCTGTGATTATCTTACAGATATTGTTTTGCCGTCAGGTGTTGTTGAAATAGGCGCCCAAGCATTCCGTGGCTGCTCACGGTTGAACGGTACATTTGCCGTTCCCGAGGGAGTGGATGTTATCAACGATGGCACATTTTACGGAACTGCTATCAGCGGCATAACGCTGCCCGAGGGTATTACCCGTATAGGTAAGAATGCGTTTCAAAGCTGCACGCTGCTGAATGACATAGTTTTGCCCGAAAGTCTGCTGACAATAGATGACAGGGCGTTTGACGGATGTATCGGACTTAAGTATCTGGAAATACCCGAGAATGTAGAGAAGATCGGCGAGCAAGCTTTTTATAACTGTAAAAATCTTGTTATTCCCAAAATAGTTATTTCCGAGATACTGCCGTCCATTGGTCAAAGTGCGTTTGTCGGCAACTGCACTGTAGAGAATGTATACATTCATACAGCCGAGGCGGCTGTCAAGGAGGTAGTGGACCTGGGGCATGTATACCTGCGCTCTTCCAATGTTCTGGTTTTGAATGAGATAACCAGAGTAGGTTCGGGTATAATTTCTCGTTACGGCTATCAGTCTGATATTGAGCAAAACGGTGTAGGTTACAAAGTATACAGCACGCACAGCCACAGCTGGACAGAAAAGACGGTTGCGGCAGTGCCTTGTGAGACTGACGGCTTTGAGGGCGCTGTGTGTAATGTGTGCGGACTACAGGACGGTCGGATAATTTCAAAGCACAGCTTTGAAAAGCATCATATAGACGGCACCTGTAAGGCCAATGTTATCTGTAAGGACTGCGGCAAGCGCAAATATTTTCCTGTGGAGGACCATGATTATAAAGTCAAGCAGGTAATAGCTCCCACTTGCGCGGCAGACGGTTATACATTGTACGTATGTACACGTTGCGATGTCAACTATAAATCTGATTTTATTGATGCTTTCGGTCATATCAAGCCGGATGACAGTGAAAAGTGTTCCATTTGTAATGAAAATATACCTGTTGCGGGCAGCTGGGATATTTCCGAGCAACAGAATAATGCTATTATTGCCAAGCTTTATGAGCTGATACCGTCCAAGGCGTATTACCTGCACATAAGCGGTAGCGGAAATATGAAAAATTATTATTACTCAACTCCGTGGTCCGACAAAGAGAGCAAGATCATTGGCGCGTATGTAGCTGAAGGTATTAATAATATCGGTTCGTATATATTCTACAATACGGCAATCACCGAGATGACAATACCTGTCGGCGTTACGAGCATTGGTGAGTACGCGTTTGGTAACTGCGCGGCGCTGACGGATGTGGATCTTCCTTCGGGTATTACGAGGATCTATGACCGTGCGTTCGAGAATTGTACCGCGCTGGGTAAGACTATGATCATTCCGGCGTCTGTGAAAGAAATACGTGAGGACACGTTTAAAAACAGTTCTGTCAAATTTGTAGGATTTGAAGCCGAAAAGCTTCCCGACGGATGGAGCGATGCGTCCGTAGATATAAAAGGCTACGCTGATACAAAAGACTTTATATTTACCGATAATGAATTTTACCGTGTTAATGTAACAGATACCGCAATACTGATCGAATGCACACCTATCGGTGATGTATATGAGGTGGCATCCGAGATAAACGGCATTCCCGTCAGCGGTATCGGTGATGAAATATTCAAGAATAATAAAGAGCTTACGTCGGTGATCCTGCCCGAAGGCCTGACAAATATTGGAGCATACGCGTTCTATAACTGTTCCGCGCTGGTATCCGTTCACATGCCGTCAAGCGTTACAAATATAGGAAAATTTGCGTTTTGGGGCTGCTCGGCGCTTGCCGGCATTACCTTGTCGGAAGACCTGAAGAGTATTGGAACTTATGCGTTTTCAAATTGCACTGCACTTGCAACTGTTTATTTTAATTCCACTGAAATGCCTGCTCCGATCACTTGGTACGCGTATGACAGCCCATTTGAGAAAGTGCAGATAAACAAAGTTGTTATCGGCGAAAATGTTATAAAAATCCCCGATTATATGTTTGAAGGCTGCTCAAAGCTTGAAACTGTGGAGTTTGCGGGCACAAGCAGCTGCAAGAGCATAGGCATAGGCGCGTTTTATAACTGTACCTCGCTGACAGCTATTGATCTGCCGTCAACTCTTGAGAGCATAGGTGAGTACGCATTTTATAACTGTGCTTCGTTGACGTCGGTTGATCTGCCGTCAACTCTCAAGAGCATAGAGTACGCGGCATTTAGCGGATGTACCGGCTTGATCAGTATTATCGTGCCTGCTTCTGTGACAAGCCTGGATGACGGTGCATTCAGAAATTCCGCAAAATATATCGGCTTTGAAGCCAACGCGTATCCTTCAGCTACGTGGAAAAACAACAACAGCTCGGTAACGTCCTTCCTGAATATGAAGGCATGGGGATTTGTCGGCGACGGAATATATGTTGTCAGCACCGATAACACGGCGAGATTGTGTAAATATAACGGCAATGCAGCCACATATGAGGTCTGCGACGAAATTGACGGTTATCCGGTAACAAAAATCGACAATTCGGCATTTTACAATCATAAAGAATTGACGACTGTCATTCTTCACGATAATATAAAATATATTGGTGAAAGAGCATTCTACAACTGTGAGAATTTGTCATCAATATCTTCGCCCTCCGATCTTATAAGCATTGCTGCGTACGCGTTTTACGGCTGTCGTTCCTTGACATCAATAGATCTTCCGGATGAAATGAAAATAATCGGAACGAGTACATTCGCAAACTGTTCATCTCTGACATCCGTAAATTTGCCATCAGGACTTACAATGATCGGTGAGTATGCGTTTTACGGATGCTCGTCACTGGTGTCAGTAAACTTGCCATCAGGACTTACAATGATCGATGAGAATGCGTTTTACGGATGCTCGTCACTGGTGTCAGTAAACTTGCCCTCGGGTCTTACAACCATCGGCTCATACGCGTTTTACGGCTGCTCGTCACTGGCGTCAGTAAATTTGCCCTCGGGTATAACAAGAATTAATTTCGGTGTATTTTCCGGATGTTCTGCGCTGACATCAATATATTTGCCGTCTGATCTTACATATGTTGATTATTCATCCTTCTCGGGATGTGTAAATCTTAAATATATTTACATCAATTCTTCTAAAACGGCAGACATTATAGTTCGTGACTATAGGCTTAATGAGTACTTCCAATATGCGAAATGTGTACTCATCAATGCTGAGGTCCAAGGTGCCGATAAATATGAGCTTACCAAGCTCCCGTACAAGAGTACGGTTTATTGCGACGGCGTTGAATACGTATGTTACAGCGATCATGACCATGAATGGACAAACGAAAAATGCATACAGCCTCACATACAGTGCGTGCAACAAGGCAAATATGAGTATACATGCTCTTCTTGCTCGCTTGTCCGCATTAAAACAGTAGAGGCGCACAGCCTTGTTGAGCGTCCCGAGCAGTTGCCGACGTGTACTCATGACGGTTACAAAGCATACGTTACTTGCTCTGTTTGCGACTATGTTCCGCGGGAGATCATACCCGCATTGGGACATGACATTGTAAAGCACCCTGCAAAACAGCCCACATGCACCGAGCCGGGATACGAGGCGTACGAAGTGTGCAGCCGTTGCGATCACAGCACCTATACTGAGATACCCGCACCGGGGCATGACACGGTAAAGCAACCGTCCAAACAGCCCACATGTACCGAGCCCGGGTATGAGAATTACGAAGTGTGCAACCGTTGCGGTCACAGCACCTACACCGAAATACCCGCACCGGGACATGACACGGTAAAGCACCCTGCAAAACAGCCCACATGTACCGAGCACGGGTACGAGGCGTACGAAGTGTGCAACCGTTGCGGTCACAGCACATACATCGAAATACCCGCACCGGGACATGATACGGTATCGCATCCCGGAAAGCAGCCTACCTGTCTCGAGGATGGATGCCTGAGCTACGAGACCTGCTCTCGCTGTGACTATACAACGTATACAGCTATTACCGCTCTCGGTCATAACATGGTAACTCACAAGGGCACGCCTCCCACCTGTGTTGACGCGGGATACGGCGATTATATGGCTTGCTCTCGCTGTGACTACAGCACACGCGTCGATATACCCGCCTTGGGTCATAGCTATGTGGAGCACGCTGCCAAGCAGCCTACCTGTACCGAGACAGGCCATAATGCGTACCTGACCTGCGAGCGCTGTGATTATACTACATATGCAGAGCTTCCCATGGCAGAACATACCTTTAAAGATGGAAAATGTACTGTTTGCGGTGTTTTGCAGCACGCGGATATTGTGTGGGATGTTTCCGCATCTTCCGGCGATTCGGTACAAGCTCAGCTTTATAAAAGCTCGGGCGGAGATGAATGTATACTCGAATTTGTCGGAAAGGGTAAAATGTATAGTTGGGATTTATTTTCCATGCCGCCGTGGTATTCCGATTACAGACAAAAAATTGTCAAGGTCATTGTGTCTGACGGAATAACTAATATCGGTGCCTATGCGTTTTGCGGTTGCAGCCGATTGGAGAGCGTACGGCTTCCCGCGGACTTAAAAACTATAGGGATGTCTGCATTTTCGGATTGCTCGTCCCTGACCAACGTGCAGCTCCCCGCGGACTTAAAAACTATAGGGATGTCTGCATTTTCGGATTGCTCGTCCCTGACCAACGTACAGCTCCCCGCAGGTTTACAAACCATAGCTTTCTTTGCTTTTGAAAATTGCTCTTCGCTGAAAAGCATTGATCTTCCCGAACAGTTGACAAGTGCTTCTTGGGCGTTTTCAGGTTGCACCGCCTTGGAGGAGATTTACTTTAACTGTGTCGATTACACGGGCGATTCTATGTTGTCTTCGTTTTCGGCTAAAAACGGCGGAATCAAGCTGATAATAGGCGCGGATGTAAAAAGAATAAAGCAGTCTTTGTTCAGCAATACAAATATAGCAAGCATTGAGTTTGAAGAGGAAAGCTCTTGTGTCAGCATAGCATCTCATGCATTCAGTTCTTGCCGTAAGCTGGAACAGGTCACATTGCCCGAAAGCTTGACAGAGATAGGCATTGAGGCGTTCCGAGACTGTAGTGCGCTGGAAAAGATATATTTCAATTCCAAGGCTATGAAAGATGTGGGAATCGGAAACAATATATTTTTCAAGCAAGATGGGTTTGGAAGTATAAAGCTGTTTGTCGGTGACGGCGTCACGGCGATCCCCGCAAATCTGTTTGCAGGTATTAACGTTGTTACCGTTGAGTTTGCCGACGGTAGCGTTTGCGAGTCTATAGGCACAAGTGCGTTTGAGCACAATGATCATCTTGCTGAGGTCGTGCTTCCCGCGGAAGTCAAGACTATAGGCGAAAAAGCATTTTATCATTGCGGTCTTCTTAAGCATATTGAGTTGCCCGAGGGCTTGGAAACCATAGGGAAAAGTGCGTTTGAAGGCTGCGGCAAGCTTGAAAGCATTGAGCTTCCCCGCAGTGTCAACAAGATAGGATCCAATGCGTTTGCATCTTGTACTTTCTTGGGCGTGGTGTATTTTGATTGTGTGAACATACTTAAATCCACAACACGTGAGCAGGATCTTGGATATATTACCTCAAATGTAAAGGCACTGGCCATTGCGGCAGATGCGACCTCGGTTCCCGGTTTTATATCCAATTCGTTCCTGTTTTCCGAGAACATAACCTACGATAATACGGAATATATTGTATATTCAAAGCACATGCATAAATGGACAGAGCTTAAAGTGAACAAGGTTGACTGCGTATCCGACGGATTCGAAGGATATATCTGTTCAATGTGTGATGTTAAAAAGGGAAGTGTCGCTGAAAAACACGTGTGGACAACATACTCCATTGGAAGCTGCACTTTGCGGACTGAATGCTCCAAGTGCGGAAAACTAAAAAGTGCGCAAGATGTTCATGAATTATATCCTGACACCGCTGTAAAACCTACTTGTCTGGCTGAGGGATACATACTGTACAAATGCTCTAAATGCGGAATCAGCGAAAGGAAGAATCATACAGAGATCACGTCACATTGCTTTGATGAGAAAATGAAGTGTACTGTATGTTCGCTTCATTTGACATTGCTCGAGTCATGGGATATATCCGCAAGCGCAGACGACTCTGTTACCGCATACATTTATCGTATAGGAACACAAGATAATTATGTGCTGACCGTTTCGGGTGTGGGTGCCATGAGATCCGGTGCGCCGTGGAACAGTAAGTACGGTACGGGAATAACGCAGGTCATCGTCAATGAAGGCGTGACCAATCTCGGTGCCGAGATGCTGTATAATGCCGTTAACCTGGAGACTTTGCGGCTTCCGCAAAGCCTTGTCAGCATAGATAAGAGCGCGTTGAAAATGTGTCTCAAGCTTAAACATGTTGAGTTGCCTCAGGGGTTGAAGGAAATTGGATCAGACGCGTTTTCACAATGTTCTTCAATTAAAAGCGTTGTACTTCCTGAGTCCTTGATAAATATTAACAACGCATTTGTTGATTGCTATGGCTTGAGAAGTGTATATATTCGGTCTGCTGAGATTGCCGAGGTTCTGAGCAACTATTGGTATGACCTTACCACCTTCTGCGGATTATCGGCAATAATGATCCAAAAGGGTGTACCGGTGGTTGACGACTATCTCCCGCGCGGTTACAAGTGCGAGCTGGTGTATAACGGCGTGGAATACGTCAGCTACAGCAAACACGAGCATGTCTTTACACTGACCGATTTTACACCGGGTACTCAATGCTCGGTTAGCAGCACATATACATATACCTGTGATATATGCTTTGCGCAGGTCACGGAAAGCGTAACTTCCCACGAGCTTGTGGAAATTGATGCCAAGCCGGCTACCTGCACCGAGGCGGGGCATACCGCATACGAGATGTGCCGACGCTGCGATTACAGCACCTATACCGAGATACCCGCAACAGGTCACACATACAACCATGTGGTTATTGAACCCACGGATACAGAGCAGGGATATACATTGCACACCTGCACTGTATGCTCCCACAGCTATAAGGACAATTATGTGGATCCTGTTCCCTATGTTCGCGGAGATCTTGACGGAAACAACGCCGTTGACGCAAATGACGCAATTTATTTGCTGATGCATACGTTCTTCCCTCAGGACTATCCCGTAAACCAATCCATAGACGCGGATAAAAACGGAAGTATTGATGCTAACGACGCAATATACCTTTTGATGCATACATTCTTCCCCTCGGATTATCCCCTTTAATAAAGACCCCGCGCCAAAAAGTCATTTCGGCTTTTTGGCGCGGATATTTATAAGATCAAGTTCAACTCGGGCACGGCAAAAAACAATTGCATGTCTAATGTAAAATAATTGCAAAACATATTGCAATTTGTGAATGAATATGATAGAATAACAAAAAAGCAGTATAAAGATTATTAAAAAATATCTACAAGCACGTATGTGTGCCGAGAGAAAGGAGGGCCCGTATATGACCAAAAAAATATACGTTATTTTTGCGGTTGTCATACTTGTTATGACCTGCTTTATCAGCATCGGATATGCGGCGATGAGCGACACGCTCAGTATTCAGGGCTCGGCTAATATCGAGGTTCCATACGGATTGTTTATAACCGATATACGAGAGAAAACTTCAACCGATGTAGACCACCAAAGTGTCAGCTATATTCAATACAGCACTACCGTTGAGGCGGTGATAGACAAAAAAGATGATACCGTCACACAAGGCGGCGGAGGTTGGTGGCCGGGCTGGGGTCAGACCACAACAACAAAGTATGCCGGCTCTGTTACATACGAGATAACCGTGTATAACAACACAGATTATGAGTATGCGTACCGTACGCTGTATTATCAGAACAGCGAATATAACAATTCGTCGGTGTCCTCGAGCAATTCCGATTCTAAGATTGGCGTCGTTACAAATTTCCCTAACGGCAGTATCGTAGCTCCGGGCGAGAGCCTTGTTTTTGAGGTCACTTATACAATAGGAAAGAATCTGGACGACGGCACTGACTGGAGAACATTGCTCAATTATCAGTTTGGTATTAACGTAGACTCAATTGATAAGGCGGCGGATATCGTTTATACCAAATTCTTAAACATTCTTAATACAACTTCTACATATAATGAGCTTGTTGATGTTCTCGATGATAAATTTGACGGTAACCAGGAATGGACGTCCAACTACGTCGGAAACGTCGGTAACGCCGTCGATAATGATATGATGACGGTGGAGACACTGTTTGCGGGACAGTTGACCATGATAGTCAACGGCAGGCCGCAAAAGGCGTGGGTGCTTATCAAACATGAAAATCTTGACAACAACGAAAAAACCGGCGACGATTACACGCTGACCTACAATCAATACGGAGTAGTAACTCACAGAGGCTGTGAGATGACGCTTTATATGACGGTTGACCCCTTGAGTCAGGCAAACGGCTGGGCACCCGTATACGCTACGGTATTTACCTGCGACCGTGATGATGCCGGAAACATTGTCAGCCCTTGGTACAGAGTAGGCGACAGCTATTACGGACAGGCGAATATAGTCGGATACCGAGGCGAATCCGGCGGAACAGGCTCGTTCGTAACGGACAACTGGAAATCTTACGCGTCTACATACAGTGTGACGGGCGATTATTCATATAGTGTCGGCGCGGATATTACCATAAAAACGCTGATGCAAACTGTGGACCAGTCCACGATCAATGAATTCCAGCGCCTTCTCACAGAAGCCGAGGCAATGATAGCCAACGAGAAATACGCAGGTACGGGTATTAAGGTGGTTGAAGAGATATACCAAAAGGCAGCGGAGTTCTATACGTTGGACGCTAACGGAAAGGCGATAGCAAATCAAGGCACAAGACGCGTCTGGCTGATACCTATTATGAATGATCTTGACCACGTTCTTACGGTAGCTCAGGATGCTATCGATAAGATAGAGCAAGGCTCGTGATCGCGATAGTTTTTGATTTGATAAATTTTTCCAAGCCAAGAAAAATTTTTTGTAAAAGTATTGCATTGTAATAATAGGTATGCTATAATTCATTTAAGTTATATTTAAGGTTTGCCTTAACTATATTCAAATTTTCTTAAGAAAGGAAAACACTATGAAAAACAAGAAAAAAGTAGTAGTAGCATTTCTGCTTGTTGCAGTATTGCTGCTCGGCGTTGGTTATGCTGCACTGACCGACACACTTACCATCATTGGTAACGCTCACATCGACGTTGATACCGCTAACAAGACCTTTGACGAAAAAATTTATTTCTCCAATGCTGTGGCTACAAGCTCTACCGGTACAGGTACTAAGGAGGACGTAGCAAGCCACTCCGACGATGATGCTACCTTCACCGCTAACAAGCTGGCAACTGTAGGTCAGGTATCTGTGTTTACATTTACTATCACCAATGACAGTAACGTTGATGCTCTTATCTCCGTTGCCGCTACAAAGCTTTCCGGTGCTGAGAACCCCTCCAACTCCAACGAAGATAAGTTCTCGGTTGTGTATTCTTATCCGGATGGTATGACCATTGCAAAGCAGGGTGGTACTATTGACGTTGTTGTTACCGTAACCGTTAAGGAGCCCGTAACTGCCGCTACCAGCGCAACCTTCGGTATCGAGCTCACCGCTACATCTGTAGATCCCTGATCAATTAAGATAAAAGACTGATTTAAGTGACATATTGAAAGGAGGACGGCAATGTCTATCGACAGAAAAAAATTATACATAATTTCCGCCTCGATACTTGCCGCCCTCGCGCTTACTTTATTTGCACCGATGGGCATCAGCAGAATAATTGCAGCAATTCTGTTGCTGCCCTCGGCGGTAATTTGTCTTTTGTATATCAAAAAGCGTGTGGCGCTGTCCATCAATACAAATCAGGTATTGATGATAATCAGCGTTATCGGCTTGCTTTATTTTGTTTTTTATTACGTATCGGGGACGCATTTCGGTTTTACCAAAACCGGCTACGGTTTTAAGACCGATATTATTTTCTTATACATTATTCCCATAGCCATAATAATTGTTTGCACCGAGCTTGTAAGGCATGTGCTTTGCGTTCAAAAGGACAAGTGGGCAACAGTTATGGCGTATTTTATCGCGCTTTGTGCGGATGTGGTTATATGCGCAAGTATTCCCGCGGTTACCAACATCGCAACATTTATGGATGTTGTGGGTCTGACGCTTTTCCCCGGCATACTTTATAATCTTGTTTACAACTATCTTACCGTAAGATACGGTTATTTACCCAACATTATTTACAGAGCCTTTACAGTATGGGCATTTTATCTGATCCCATACGGCTCCGCTATATCAAACTCCTTGATAGCGTTTTTGAACATATTACTTGCAATCGCTATCTACGTTTTTATCGACGCTCTTTTTGAGAAAAAGAGAAAATACGCGCTCGGCAACAGATCGCCTTTTTATCGCGCAATGTCGGGCACGCTGACAGTTATCATTATCGTTCTCATGTGCGGCACGGTAATGCTTATTTCAAACCAGTTCTACTACGGTGCATATGTTATTGCAACCGATTCCATGACAGGTGAGCTCAACAAGGGTGACATAGCGATCTATGAAAGCTATGAAGACCAGCTCATAAGGGAAGGACAGGTCATTGTTTTTGAAGAAGGCAACTCTAAGATAGTTCACAGAGTTGTTGATATAAAAATAATTAACGGAAACTCACGTTATTACACCAAAGGCGACGCAAACGAACATCTCGATGCGGGTTATATTACCGATTCGGACATAGTCGGGCTTGTAAATGTCAAGCTGCCATACCTCGGCTACCCGACAATATGGGTGCGCAGCCTATTCAAACATTAAAGAAAGGAGATCAAAATGTCTGAACTTGAAATTCGGAGACGACAAGAATATAAACGCAAAAGAAGACAGCGTATGATAATTCAGATCATCGCTATTGCTATTGCCGTTGCGATCTCATTGACATCTTTTGTGATCTATAACAGAGTAAACAGTGAATATTACATTGAATACACCGAGCACAGCGATATAGATTACAAGGTGCAATACAGACAAAATGAGTTCTTTGAGCAAGAGTGGGTGGAAAAGGGCAAGGAATATATTTCTTATCTTGTCAATTCCATCAGCGCGGATTTTAAATACAATATGCATATGGATGCGGCTAATGTCGGTTTTGACTATGAATATTCCATAATTGCCAAGGTGCTTGTTGCCGACAAGGACTCGGGTAATGCGTATTTCACTCAAGAGGAGGTTCTTGTGCCGCTGAAGACGCAGTCCGCAACCTCCGCATCCGCTATAGCCATTACCGAGAGCGTGGATATCGATTATCTTAAATACGATGCTATTGCTCACAAATTTGTGGATACGTATGGACTGACACAGGCGTCCTGTACGCTTATCGTCACGCTTAATGTGGACGTGCTCAGCTCCTGCGATGAATTTGAGCAGGAAAACCGCAATAACTATATGGTGTCCCTCAATGTTCCGTTAGTTGATGATACGTTCAGCATTGAACGCACATCCAGCGCGCCCGACGATCAGAGCAAGGTACTTGCGTGCCGCGGCTCGGTATGTCAGAAGGTATTCATTTATGTGGGTGCGGCTTTTGCAGCGGTAGCGCTTATTCTCGGTATCGTTCTGGCGATATACCTGCACGTTACGGTAAATGACGATATTACATATGACGCTAAGATCAGAAGACTGGTTCGTTCGTATGGCTCGTACATTCAGAGAATTTCGGGCGAGTTTGACGATAAGGGCTATCAGACTGTCATAATCAAGACGTTTACTGAAATGCTGGGTATCCGAGATACCATTCAGTCGCCCATACTCATGACGGAAAACCGTGATGAGACCATGACAAGATTCCTTATTCCCACAAACACCGATATTCTTTACGTTCATGAAATAAAGGTAGATAACTACGACGAGATCTACGGCGAGAACATTGAGAATGTTGAGGATGTTGAAAAAGATGAGAACGAGCAAGCGTAATTTGCTTGATCAATAAAAAGAGCACTTATGGCAGCCAAACGGTTGTCATAAGTGCTTTTTGACTTTGCTTGCTTGTTTTTTTAAAATAAACATGGTATAATAATTAAGTTATTAGTTAAATAATCTATGAAAATAAAAAAATAAGGAATCAATATGGCAAAAATTTTAATTATCGGCGGCGGTGTTTCGGGACTGTCGGCGGGCATTTATGCTCAGCTTAACGGGCATCAGGCGGTGGTGTGTGAAAAGCACTCTGTTCCCGGCGGCAATCTTACAGGCTGGCAACGCGGCGAATACCACATTGACAATTGCATACATTGGCTGACGGGCACAAATCCCGCCTCTCGTTTTTATGATATATGGAAGGATCTTGGTGTGCTGGGCGACGTTGAGATAATGCGGGGCGAGGCGCTTTACACCTGCGAGCTGGACGGAGTCACCCTGGGGCTATACACCGATCTTGAAAGAATACGCCGTGAGATGCTCGCCATCTCGCCCGAGGACAAAAAAGAGATCAACTCGCTTATCCGCGCTGTCAAGCTCATGCAAAGAGTGGACGGCATCGGCGGCAAGAACAACGACCAAAAAATGTCGATAGGGCAGCTGTTGAGCGGTTTTCCCACACTGGTCAAGTATTATTCACTCACCACGGGACAGCTTGCCAAGCGCTTTAAGCACCCCCTGCTCAGCTCGTTCATAACCGCGTTCTGGGGCGAGGATTTCGGGGCATTTGCGCTTCTTGTGGTGTTTTCCACTATTTGCGGCAAAAACGGCGGCATACCTCGCGGCAGCTCCTGCGCAATGGCAGAGAGAATGGCACAGCGACTCAAGTCGCTGGGAGGTCAGCTGCTGCTGAAAAAGCAGGCGGTCAAGGTCAACCATAAAAACGGCAGTGCTAAGTCCGTTACTTTTGCAGACGGTGATGAGATAACGGCGGATTACGTGATACTGAGCTGTGATCCCGACGCGGTGTTTGGTCAGATACTGGATGTTCCCATGCCGCGGGCGCTGAGAAACAATTACAAAAACTATCATTCGCGCAGATTTTCCAGCTATCATTGCGCTTTTGCCTGTGACAGCGCCGAGCTGCCCTTTGACGGCGATTTTGTCTTGGACATTCCCGAGGAGTGCCGTTCCGTGCTACCCGCAAAGCAGGTGATAATACGCGAATTTTCTCACGAACCCGGCTTCGCGCCCAAAGGCAAGAATCTTTTGCAGACGCTTACCTTTTGCTTTGAGCAGGAGTCCAAAAAATTTATTGAGTTGAAGCAAAACGCCAAGGAGCTTTACAAAAAAAGAAAAGAGAGCATAGCAGAGGCGCAAATGCGGCTTATTACAGATAAGTTCCCCCAGCTTGAGGGCAAGCTGCGCTGTATTGACGTGTGGACGCCTGCCACTTATCGGCGTTACACTGCTTCGGTAGTGGGGTCTTATATGAGCTTTGCGTTGCCCTCAGGGCTGTTTCCCGCAAGAATAAGCAACCGCATCCGTGGACTTGATAACGTCTTGCTGGCGACCCAGTGGCAGCTGTTGCCGGGCGGTCTGCCCATTGCCGCCGAGTGTGGGAAAAAGACTATAGATACGATTGTGAAGCTGGAAAGGCGGCGAGGCGGCTTTTGAAAGGATAGCGTTATGGGTAACTATTTTTCTAATTTGCATATAAAGACAAACGAAAAAACAAATTTGGCTGAGGCTGAGGCGGTTATTACTGAATATTTTGCGTCTGTTGGCGCGGTGCCTGCGGAGCAAGACGGTGATTTCGAGGTAACTGTTTGTGTACCCGATAGCGGGGGATATATGTCTGTTTACTGCGACAGATTTGTACCCTCGGATGTTATGGCTTTGTCACCTGTTATGTCAGAAAGATTTGAGACCGATGTTTTGAGTATAGCTTGCTTTGACAGTGATTATTTGTTTTTGAATCTTGTAAATGTAAGTGAGGCGGCGGATGCCTGGCTGAATATTGGCAAATCTTACGAGATAAGTCCTCCGCGCCGCACAAATATGGCAGCGTGGAGAAAGCGGGTGAGCGACTTTGAATTATTCAAGGCGGCGGCAAAGCAAAAATATATATGCGCTGAGGATTTTTTCCAAACAGCGGAGAAATCTTTGGGGTTATCGTATGAGCAGGCAGTCGATATCGGAGAGTGCGCAAAGTCGCGCAAGCTGTATTTCAGCGCACCAATCGCTGAGGATATACCGCCTACTAAATTGGTTATAGACAGATTTGAACTTACGCCGTGCCAGCCGGGCAAGATAAGCGCGTGCTTTGTCAGTAATAAGGGCGCGGCATCCAAAGGTATTGCGGTGTTGTTTCGCGGAAATTATGTTGAACATGAGGACATAACTATAGATGATGCGGAGTTTTCATATCATGATTCACACGGTAACTGGGTCAATATTCCTATATCATGGAAAAAGATCAAATTAAATAATGGTGAATGGGCGTATTTTTGGGAAGATGAAAAATTCAAGATACAGCCACGCGTTTCGGAATTGTTGCCGCCTAACATTCAAGCGGATAAAGAATATTTGCGCAGCTTTGGAGTGCGGTATACTCCTCATGGAGACCGGCGTAAATTCCTGGATATAGCCGTTACTTTTGTGCCGTTGTCCAATGCGTTGGCAGGGCAGTGTACATGGAAAGTTTGGGGGCGACACAGCTCGAAGCGCGAATATATTGAGCAGCATAACGAGAGCTGGGCGAGATTTTCAAACGATTACAAGCTTTCGTCATCAAATATGATGCTTGATCCCAATGATTACGATATGGACTGACAAAGAATAGTGTTGTCTTTATGTGAAAAATAAATATTCATGCTACAGATTCGGATAGTTTATTTTAAAAATATTTCTTTACATTTTATTTTTGATGTGTTATAATATATCAAATTATTATAAAGGAGAATTACTATGAGCTTTTTAAAGGGCAAAACCGCCATTATCACCGGAGCAGGCTATGCTGTGCTTTCCGACGGTAGATGTGGCTCCATTGGATACGGTATTGCCACCGCGTATGCCAAGGAGGGCGCAAACCTCGTTATTACGGGCAGAAACGTGGCAAAGCTTGAAAAGGCAAAGGAGCAGCTTGAAAGCCTTTACGGTATCAAGGTGCTGGCATTGCCTGCGGATATTTGCGCGGGCGCGGACAACGAAGCCGTTGCAAAGGGCGTAGTTGATGCCGCTGTTGCAGAATTTGGACGCATTGACGTACTTATCAACAACGCGCAGGCGTCGGCATCCGGCGTTACCATCCAGGATCACACCACAGAGCAGTTTGATCTGGCAATGTATTCGGGTCTTTACGCTGCGTTTTACTATATGAAGGCATGTTATCCTTATCTTAAAGAAACGCAGGGAAGCGTTATCAACTTTGCGTCGGGCGCAGGCCTTTTCGGCAACTACGGTCAGTGCTCCTACGCCGCCGCTAAAGAGGGTATTCGCGGACTTTCCCGCGTTGCCGCTACCGAGTGGGCAAAAGACGGCATAAACACCAACGTTATCTGTCCTCTTGCGTGGACGGCACAGCTGGAGAACTTCGAGAAGGCATATCCCGACGCGTTCAAGGCTAACGTCAAAATGCCGCCCGCAGGTCACTTCGGCGACCCCGAGACCGAGATAGGCAGAGTTTGCGTTCAGCTTGCAAGTCCCGATTTCAAGTATCTTAACGGTGAAACACTTACGCTTGAGGGCGGTATGGGTCTGCGTCCTTAAAGGTTGAGTAGCTTGACAGTAAAATATTAGGTGCAAATTGCACAAAATTTCCGCAGGGGCATTGTGCCCTTGCGGTTTTTATGTTACAATAATAATGTAGTAAACTTTTTAAAAACATGGAGGAAAACTATGAAAAAGCTTATTGCGCTTGCTCTTATTGCTGTTATGATGCTGTCGGCGTCTGCGTTGACTGTTTCTGCGGCAGACACTACCACCCGCACGGGTATTGTGTTTGACAGAGATAAAACCAACGGAGTCAGCCACCCGGTGGACTATTATTATTCGGATAAAAGGCTTGAAAAAATGCCCAGAACCTTTGAAGCGTGGGTTTATATTCCCAAGAGCGTTCATTCGTCCCGATGCGGCGTTATATTCGGGAACTATATGGCGTTTCAGAGTGATGATTTCATAAATTTTGAAATACATCAGAGCGGTCTTCCGCGTTTGGTTATGTCCAATCTTGACGGCACGCTCAAGGACTACTTGTTCCGTAAGGGTATGATAAAGCCTGACGTATGGACACACGTTGCTATCGTTTACGGTACGGGAACCGACGGCAAGCAGGTCGAGTGCTACATAAACGGCGTGCGCAAGGAAGCGTCCGCAGTGAATAAGTGGTATGAGGCGAATCCCGAAACGCTGGACAATCAAATATGCCTTGGCGGAGATGTTCGCCCGCTCAACACACAGTCGTTCTTAGGTACTTTGGGCAGCGTCTGGGTGTATTCCGACGTGCGTACTGCCGCCGAGATTAAATCGGATTATGAAAACGGTCCTGACAAAAACGACCCCGAGCTGCTTGTTTGCTACGAGATAGACAGCAGCTGTCAGGGTAAGGATATTCCCGACGCCAGCGGCAACGGTTATGATATGATGTACACAAAAATGTGGATGACCGAGGAGGAAATGCAGGCGGTACGCGATGCCGATCCGTATGAGTACACTTATTCAATCGCGTTTTTGCCCGATATTCAGTACACGACTCAAAAGTACCCCGCAAATCTTGTTCCCATATATGACTATTTGCTGGAGAGCAAGGATAAACGGAATTTGCAGTACGTGATCGGACTTGGTGATATAACTAACCGCAATACCGAGGAGGAATGGAAAAACGCCAAGTCCCAGTATGAGCGTCTTAACGGAATACTTCCATATTCATTGGTGCGCGGCAATCACGACATTACCTACAATAATTACGCCGAATTGTTTGATTTAACATTTGGCAAAGGCAATTATTATTACGATCACGTTGCCAAAAACGGCGGCTTTATGAACAAGAATTCGGTAAAGAATACGTATCTGTTGTTCAGCGTGGGCGAGGTTGATTATATTATAATCAATCTTGACTTCGGTGCCACCGATAATATTCTCAGTTGGGCGGGTAAGATACTTGATCAGTATCCCGACCACCGCGCAATAATTGCGACTCACGGTTATATGAATATTGACGCAACCACTCTTGATCCCAACGACTCGGCAACTCCGTCCGCCTACAAAAAAGAATGGAATAATGGTAGCGATATGTGGGAAAGGCTTGTCAGTCAGCATAAAAACGTTGATATTGCGGTAAGCGGACATATACTTCAGGATGACGTTTGCGTAGGACCCCAGCAGGGTGTTCACGGTAATACCGTTTACCAGATGCTCATTGACCCGCAGAGCGTGGATAATACGCTAAAGGGCGCGGGATTTGTTGCAATGATGTACTTCACCGAGGACGGAAACCACGCCCGCATTGAAATGTACTCAACTGTTTTTAAGAAATATTACAGAGAGTCCAGCACCAGACTTTCATTTGATTTCGGTGATCCTGTCCCCGAAACCACTCCCACACCCGAAACCACCACGGCGGCTCCCGAGACAACTGCGGTGCCGGTCGAAACCACAACAACAGCTCCCGACACCACCCCGGAGGTGCCCGCGGAAAATGAGAGCGGATGCGGCGCGGGTATTGTTGCTATCATTCCTGCCGCGGTGGCAGTTGTAGGCGCGGTTATGCTGAGGAAAAAGAGACGCAATTGAGAAAAGTCGGCACCGCTCCCGAGGAATTTGACGAAATATACATAAAAAAGCATGATACCAACAGGAGCAGACGGTGCATCGTATATTTTATATTAATTCGCTGTTGACTTTTGTGAACGCCTATGCTATAATAAAAATGCATATAATGCAAATTCATTTAATTTTTATTCATTGGAGGCAGTATGGATTACGCAGGTTTGATGAGAGGTCTGAAAAATGAAGTTTTGAACAGTGTTCAGTACAAAAGAATGCCACAGGTATACCGTGTACTGATGATCATTTTAATGATACCGCACATAGTTATGTTTATTGCTTCATTGGTCAATTACTACGTATTGTTGTTTGCGCACAAGATGCTTTCCGCGCCCAAGGATTATTTGCAGAATTGGTTGAAGGCTGAGGGCAGTGAAGTCAAGCATGCCACACAAGCAGTTTTGTATTTTCTCTGTATCCCGATCATCTGGACGTTCCAGATCATATTGGCGCTTCAGGCAATATCGTTCTTCTGTGTCTGGTTCCTCGCGATGATCAGCGCGTATATTATCAGTCTTGGTGGAATCAGATGGCAGCCCTTTATCAACGAGGCAAAATACGATACCGCTGATGAGTATATGTATTATCCTTCCCTTGAGAGTGCTAAACTTTTCACACTGGTGCTTGCGGGCGTTACCGGTACATCCTTGTTTATGCTGATGATGAACATTATTTTCAGAGCAGCAGAACTGTTTGAGGTTGCCGGAATATTTGGTATTATATATGGTGTGCTGTGGGTGATATATTTGCTGATAACCGCCGTTGTTACACCCATTGTTTTCCGCAAAAAGAAAATTGAGCCCATTCAGTATTATTGATCATACATAGTTTCAAAGCGCAACTGTCTCGGTTGCGCTTTGCTTTTTCATTGACATATAACAATAGGTGTGTTATAATATAACTATAAAACAAATTCGAGGTAAGAAATGGCTTCAAAAAGACCTAATGTGGTTTTTATTTTGACCGACGATCAGCGTTACGGAACTATACGCGCGCTTGGCAACAATGAAATAAACACTCCAAACCTTGACAGGCTTGTGGAGAGGGGAACTTCATTTCTCAATGCGCACATCCCCGGCGGCACGGCAAGCGCGGTGTGTATGCCCAGCCGTGCTATGATAAACAGCGGCATGACGCTGTTCCGCTTCCGGGACAACGGCAAAAATCTGCCCGATAACTGTGTGACTATGGGGCAGGCGTTCAAGAATGGCGGCTATCACACTCACGGCATCGGCAAATGGCACAACGGCACCGACAGCTACGCCCGCAGCTTCTGCTCTGGCGACGATATTTTCTTCGGCGGCATGTGGGATCACTGGAATGTGCCCGTCTGCGACTTCCGCGAGGACGGCGTATATGACAAAGAGATATGCTTTGTTCCCAATTTTTCGGCAAATATGACACCTGTCAAGGTGCTTGCCGATAAAATACACGCAGGCGTCCATTCCACCGAGCTGTTTTCAGCCGATGCTGTAAAGTTTATCGAGGATTATGACGGTGACGCGCCGTTTATGATGTATCTGTCGTATCTGGCGCCCCACGATCCAAGGACAATGCCCGAAAAATATCGCAATATGTATCGCGCCGAGGATATAACCTTGCCGCCCAATTTCCGCGAAATGCCCGAATTCAGCTTTGGCTGGGCAAAGGGCAGAGACGAGGTAACGGCGGGCTATCCCCGCCGTCCCGAGGATGTAAAACAGCACATTGCCGATTATTATGCAATGATAAGTCATCTTGATGACCGCATTGGCGAGATACTGGCTACGCTTGAAGGACGCGGCATGGCCGAAAATACCATTGTGGTTTTCTGTGGTGACAACGGACTTGCAATCGGTCAGCACGGACTTATGGGCAAGCAAAGCGTTTACGAGCACAGCACGCGTCTGCCCCTTGTAATGGCAGGTCCGGGCATACCCCGCGGCAAGCGGCTGGAGCAGTACGTATATTTGCTGGACATTTACCCCACGCTGTGCGAGCTGTGCGGTGTTGATATTCCCGAGGGTGTTGAGGGCAAAAGCTTTGCGCATATGTTTGATGATGACAGCTTTGTGACGCGCCCCGATATTTACTACGCGTTTCAGGCTCGTATCCGCGGTGTTGCCGACGGAAAATACAAGCTGATCGAATACAGAACCGAAAATCTCAAGCTGACACAGCTGTTTGATCTTGAAAATGACCCGTATGAGACGCGGAATCTGTTTGACTGCGAGGGATACGAGCATATAACCGAGCGCTTGCGCGCGCGTATGCTTGAATACCGCGACGAGTGGGGGGAGCAAAACCACATTTACGGTCAGCAATTCTGGGAGCAGTGGGACAGATATGAAACTGCGGCACTGCACGGCGTGGATCAGCCCAAGGGTACGTCAATGGTAAACCAGACCCGTGAGTGGGGCAAAGCGAAAAAGTAAAAAAAATATTTATTATAAAGGCAAGGTAAAAATTATGCTGTTATCAACTCAAAATTCATTTCTGCGCGGTATGTTCGGCGACTTTGAGGCGGTAGACATTCTGAAAAACGCGGGTTATGACAATATTGACCTGTCCATGTTTCATATGTCGCGCCCCGGAAGTCCCTTCAATGAGCCGGACTGGGAGGAGTATGCAAACAAGCTGAAGGCTTACTCCGACGAAAAGGGAGTTGTTTACAACCAGAGCCACATTCCTTTCACCTTTGACTGGGCAAAGGAAGGCGAGTGGGAGCGTACCATTAAGGACACTCAGTATCGCGCGCTTGATATTTGCGGCATTATGGGCGTTAAGTACGTAGTCGTACACCCTATTCACCATATGGTCTATCCCGGTCACGAGCAGGAGATCTATGATATCAATATGCGTTATTACAGCAGTCTGATACCTTTCTGCGAGAAATACGGATATAAGATCGCTATTGAAAATATGTGGCAGAGAGAGCAAAAGACCAAGAGAATTTGCCACGATACCTGCTCGCGCATGGAGGAGCTTATCCGTTATATTGACGGTCTTGGCGGAACTGAACATTTTGTGGCGTGCCTTGATATCGGTCATACCTCGCTGGTAGGTCTTGAGCCGCAGGACTGCATACGCGAGCTGGGACACAAGTATCTGCACTCACTGCACGTTCACGACAACGATTATACAGGCGACCAGCATCTGCTTCCCGGTCAGGGGCTGCTTAATTGGGACGAGGTCTGCCGCGCCCTTGCCGATATTGATTACGACGGTGAGCTTACATACGAGGCAGATAACTTCCTCAAGCGCTTCTCCAAGGATATGATGCCCCTTGCTGTCAAATTTATGAACGACATAGGCAATCATCTTTGCGATAAAATTGAAAAATATAAGGCAGAGTCCGCAAAATAAGATCATATGACCCCGGCAAAATATTTTTATATGAATATATGAGAGGTTTGACATGAAAAAATTTGTTGCGATTTTATGCGTATTAGCAATGCTTTTGACTTTTGCAGCTTGCGCTACCGGTGATAATGGCGAAACCATTGACACCACTACAGCTGCCGCGGCAGACGTAAATACCCCCTCCGACACCACTGCGCCGTCCGGTGATAACGCTACCACTGCCGAGCCTGTTGAGACTGTGCCGCCTTCCGCTTTTGAGTCGGTGGAGAAGCAAGACCTTGAACAGTACGTATTCACCATCCGTTATGCGGACTTTGACGATTGCTATACCGATTTCTATACCGAGGGACAGAACGGTAATATTCTCAATGACGCTGTATACAACCGTAATTTGTTGGTTGAGGATGCGCTCAATGTAAAATTTGATATTTCCTGGGATAACTATACCAAAATAAATGAGGATGTCAGAACGCAGGTAAGCGCGGGCGACCATGCTTATGACCTGTTTTCCAGCCAGCGTACTTGCCTTGCGCTGAGCTACGGAGGATATCTTTACAACATGAATGATATATCCACGCTCCGTCTTGATGAGGAATGGTGGGACCAGGGCTATATCGACACTATGACAGTAAATGACAGACTTTATACCATTGTGGGTGATATCAGCGTTGCAAGCCTTTTGTTTGTTTCCTCGCTGACCTTTAACAAGCGTCTGATCGAAAGCTACGGGCTCAAGGTTCCTTATGATACGGTCCGTGACGGCAAGTGGACCTTTGACGCTATGCAGACATTGCTTGCAAATACTTCCGCCGATCTTAACAACGACGGTCAGATGACAAGAGAAGAGGACCAGTTCGCGCTTCTGGGCTGGGGCTCTGAATCGGGTTACAGCTTGTTCTATTCCACGGGCTTTAAGTTTATGAACCGCAATGCCTCCGGTGATATTGTTTTGGAATACGATGCGGAAAAGTTTGTAAATATTATCGAAAAGATCAGAGAGGTCTGGGACCCCGCTACTACATATTTCAACAACGGCTCCGGCCGTGAAGAGCACACAGCTACCTGGAAGATATTTGCTGACAGCAGAGCTGTATGCGCGGATATAGTTTTGTCCAAGATCGGAACCTACTTCTCGGATATGACCGATGACTACGGCATAGTTCCGCTGCCCAAGTTTGATGAAAAACAGCAGGATTACGTGACATATGCCGGATTTACCGTTCCTATGCTGATGATACCCGCCAACGAGCAGGATGCTGAGCGTTCGGGCTTGATCATGGAGGCATTTTGCTGTGCATCCTATGACAATGTAACTCCCGATCTGCTTGAGATCGTCACTAAGGTCAAAAACGTTCGTGACGAGGATTCTTCGGAAATGATCAACATTATTATTCGTACCAAGCTGTATGATACCGCGCATTTCTTCGCGCTGACAGGATGCGGCGATATTTCCCGTAACCTTATAGCAAATCCCACGTCCAATGCGGCGTCCTTGCTTAAAGCGCAAAAGTCGGCGGCAAACAGACAGTGGCAAAAGATCCAGGACGAGTACGATAAGCTTTCCAAATAAACTAAAAGTCAGTCCGCGCACACACGTGCGCGGACTGTTGATTTTTTTCAAAAAAATACTTGACAAAAGAAATATTGTGTGATATAATTTTTCACATCAAAACGCAAAGATGCGGAATAGTATGCAAAAATCTCCACTTTCAGAGAAATGTCGGTCGGTGCGAGACATGGGGGGAGTTTTGCTGAACTCACCGCGGAGCGGTTGTCATGAAAATTAAGAATAGTGACAAACGGGAACTCCCGTCATAGAGTTAAGATGTGTCGGCATCTAAAGTGCACCCTTGAGGGGGTGAAGAAGAGTGGTACCGCGGAAACAGATCATTGTGCGTTTTCGTCTCTTTGAATCAACAAAGAGTCGGGAACGTTTTTTTGTTGAAAAATATGTGTATATTATAAATTTGAAAGGGGTTCTCAAAAATGAGAAGAATCAACATTGCAGACATCACACTTAAAAAGCTGGCAGGAGATCGCGCTGTATCTCTGCTGTTTCGTGAAAAATCCGCTATCGCAAACTGTGCAGACAAGCTGGGTGCTGATGCCATTGAGCTTGCTCCCGTGAAGAATATTCGTGAGGATGCTATTATTTATAAAACTATAGCGAAGAATATTCAGGGTGCGGCGCTTGCTATTCCGGTAGGCTTTGATTGCGAAAGCGTTAAAGCTGCTTGGGAGTGCATTAAGGATTCCGCGATGCCCCGTCTTCAGGTCGAGTTGCCTGTGTCTACAATACAAATGGAATATACTTATCACATAAAGCAGGCCAAAATGCTTGATAAAATTGTCGAGCTGACAGCGGCGGCAAAGGAACTTTGCGCCGATGTGGAATTTTCCGCGCTGGACGCAACCCGTGCCGACGAGGAGTTTCTTGTTGAAGCCGCAAAGCAGGCTGAGGCAAGCGGCGCAGCCATGATCACTATCTGTGACGATGCGGGTGTGTCAACCCCCGAGCAGATAGCTGCGCTTGTGGCAAAGGTAAAGGCGGCAGTGACAATTCCCGTATACGTTCAGGTCTCCGACCGCATCAATATGGCAGTAGCTTCCGCGTTTGCGGCAATAGAGGCGGGTGCCGACGGCCTTAAATGCGCCATGGCGGGCAAGGATGTTTTGTTGGCGGGTGAGCTGTCAGACGCGCTCAGCATTTGCGGTGCGCAGATCGACGCCGAGGTGCGCCTGAACAACACTAAGATACATTCCAGCATTGACGATCTGCTCTCAAGCATCACTCACGACGCTGTCGGAACATCCGCGGAGATCAGTGAAAAGAAAAAGATACTGCTTGACGCGGATTCCTCTCTGGCGCAGGTGGCTCAGGCGGCTACAGTTCTTGGCTATGAGCTGTCGGACATTGATATTGGAAACGTATATAAAGCTCTTTCCCAGGTTTGCCACAAAAAGGGGGCTATAGGTGCCAAGGAATTTGAAGCGCTTATAGCAAGCTCTGCCATGCAGGCTCCTTCCACATATCACTTTGAATCATATACCACAACAAGCAGCAATATTTCCAGTGCCATGACGCATATCGTCCTGAAGTGCAATGACGATATTATTTGCGGAGTCAGCGCGGGTGACGGTCCCATTGATTCGGCGTTCCGTGCTATCGAGCAGTGCATCGGACACCACTATGAGCTGGACGATTATCAGGTCCAGTCGGTTACCGAGGGCAAGGAAGCACTGGGTTCGGCGCTTGTCAGACTGAGAGTTGGCGGCAAGCTGTACTCCGGCAACGGAACCTCTACCGATATCATTGCTGCAAGCATCAGAGCGTATATCAACGCACTTAACAAGATAGTATTTGAGGAGGCATAAAATGAAGATCGTATTTTCCACAAAGAACGTCAAGCGGCCTTCATTTCTTGACAGCTGCCGTTATGCCTATGACTATGGCTTTGACGGCTTTGAAATCTTTGACGCCATCAAGGAGCGCAATCGCCACTATGATAGCATTTTGAGACGCGACCGCACAGCCGACTCCAAAAGAAAGCTCGTCAACAGAAACCTCGCCGTCTCCGCACTGCGTATGCCCGCCCCTCTAAGTCGGGGGCCAAGCGGTCTTAGGAAGACAACATAT
>JAZNBA010000076.1:0-3644 GCA_045586785.1 Eubacteriales bacterium
AATCTTCTGTCGGTTGGCACGAAAACCAAAACTCTTATATTCCCTTTATAGAGAATTTCCTCTCTACGCTTTATATGTGCTACAAAGAACTGGACAAGCGTTTTGCGGTAGTTCACGGCAAGAAGATCACAAAGACCGCAAGAATCGAAGCAACGGTTCTGGGCAGCCTGGTACCGATTTCAAAAGCGGAAATATGCGATATCTTACCGGATGTCAGCCCCACGACGGTAGAAGCGGTACTCAGCAAAATGGTGAAAGACGGGCAAATCAAAAAGATCGGTCAATCCAGAATGACTCGATATGTAAAGGCGTAAAAGCGTTAACACAGAGCAATTGCACATAACAACTGAAACGTAAAAAATACCGCTGAGATGGGCTATCCCATTCAGTGGTGTTTTTCGTATATACATCAATGGTTGCGCCGCAGTAAGCAAAGCATAAGTTGACGACATATTCGGAACAAGTATTTCCGAAAACGCAGAAATACTGCAAACGCAACATTTCTGCTGAAAACGGTTGATATTTGGGGAAATCTGTGATATAATGGATACAATGATTATAATGCTATTTTTATAGCTATTTTTGAGGTGAATTATGGCTGCTAGTTATAAGAAATTATTCAAGCTTCTGATCGACCGTGATATGAAGAAAAAAGAGCTCGCCGAGAAAGCCGGTATCAGCATTGCGACCATCACGAAGATGGGCAAGGACGGTGCGGTGGTGTCAAGCGAGGTGCTGGTGAAGATATGTACAGCTCTTGAATGCACGGTTGATGATATTATGGAGATAGTTCCTCAAAAGGATTAAATAAAGGAGCAAAGTAGTCATGGCACGTTGCTTGTATAATAGCGATTTTGCAACACTTTTATATACAGATACGGATTCCATATACAGAATCTTGGACGACAATTATCACGGTGAAGCATTAACGACAACACGAGATGCATGGAAGGCTGAAATTGAAATTATGAAGAATGTGGTTTCAAGCCTTCACGATGCCAACGGACAAGTTATTTTTGAATATGATATACCTCGTCTCGGCAAACGAATTGATGTTGTTCTCCTATATCGCGGCATTGTCTTTTGCTTGGAGTTTAAGGTCGGCGAGTCAAAAATTCTCGAAACAAACATTGATCAAGTTTTGGACTACGCTTTGGACTTGAAGAATTTCCATAAATTCAGCGAGGACAAGGTAATTGCGCCGATTTTGATTGCCACGAACTATTCAAGCAGAAGCACTTCCGTACAAATGTCTGTATACGACGATAGGGTTATAAATCCGCTCGTTACCGGCGAAGCAGAAATTTCTGCTTTGATTGAAACTGTATTGAACAATTTCCCGAATGAACCGCCGGTGCATAGAGATTGGATCATAAGCCCTTATGCACCTACGCCAACCATTGTTGATGCAGCGAAAACGCTTTATGAAAGCCATTCGGTCGAGAATATCACACGGCATGAAGCGGACAAAGTTTCCACCGATAAAACGATAAAATATATACTTGACGTAATCCAAAAGAGTAAGACAAACGAAGAAAAAAGCATTTGCTTTGTTACGGGTGTGCCCGGTGCAGGAAAAACGCTTGTTGGTCTCGACGTTGCCGTGAAGCAAACCTATCAGGGCAACGATGCGCCCGTTGAAGATGAGGGCGCGGTATACCTTTCCGGAAACGGCCCTTTGGTTGCTGTGTTGACCGAAGCACTGGCAAAAGATAATTATCAAAAGTGCAAAGATAGAAACGAAAAGAAAAATCTGTCTGACTCCCGCAGAGAGGTCGGAAAGTTCATTCAAATCATCCACCGCTACCGTGATAATATGCTCGCTAAGATCAAGAATCCCGTTGAAAACGGAGTGTTGGAAATTGATCCCGAAAAGGCTGTTAAGATGGCAGAGTCCGGTTATGGCGAGGTGGAGCACGTTGCCATTTTTGATGAGGCACAGCGTTCATGGACGCACAAGAGACTTGCCGATTATCTAAAGCGCGGCGGAACATACGGAAACAAGTTGAAAGTTCCTAATTTTCCCCTCTCTGAAGCGGCTTTCTTAATCTGGTCTCTTGATCAGCGCGAGGACTGGGCTACCATTATTTGTCTCGTTGGTGGTGGTCAGGAGATCAACACTGGCGAAGCTGGCATATCCGAGTGGATCAATGCGCTGAATGATATATTTCCTCATTGGAAGGTATATATTTCTCCGAAGCTTACAGAACAGGAATATGCCGAAGGCAAAGTCAACGAATTGCTTTCGAAGAACAAAAACGTTACGTATTCCGACAGATTACATTTGGGTGTTTCTTTGCGTTCCTTTAGAGCAGAAAAGCTCTCAGCGTTTGTTCATTCAATGCTTACCTTCAATCCTAACGCCGCGGAGTTATATAACGAAATCAAGAATAGGTATCCGATCGTCATAACAAGGGACATGGAAACCGCAAAAAGATGGCTTCACGATAAAGTTAGAGGAACTGAGCGAACCGGCGTACTTGTAACCAAAGAAGCAGCGCGATTCAAGCCGTTAGGAATCCATATTCTCCCCTCAGGCGACGAAAATGCGGTCCATTGGTTTCTTGAAGATAAGATTGACACAAGGGCATCCAACTATCTTGAAGACGCGGCAACAGAAATACAAGTTCAGGGGTTGGAGCTGGATTACACCTGTGTGCTGTGGGATGCAGATATGAGATGCGACAACGGCAAATGGCGTTATTATACATTTAACGGCAAAACAGCTTGGAATGAAAAAATACCCGATACCGAAAATAAGCAGGAACAGATCAAATATATGCTTAATGCTTACCGCGTTCTTCTTACAAGAGCGAGGGCGGGTATGGTCATTTGTATTCCGTCAGGAAACTCCAATAAGAATCCAAGCGGATTTTGGGAGGATAGCACGCGCCTGCCGAAATTCTATGATGGTACGTATGAATATTTGAAACAGATTGGCATTGAGGAAATATGATTAAAACAATGTGAATACTATAATTCAATCGATTTACTGCCTGGCCATAAAGATACGACATGAGATGTATGAAGTAAAAAGTTTTATGATTTGGAGGTGTAGGTTTTGTTTGCTTTCAAGAAAGAAATTCCCCAAAATAATAATGCGTCGTTAGTTTTTGTAAACAGACCTATTGACGAAGAAAAGGACGATATTGTCGGCTTTTCTTCACAAGTAAGCACTATATGTGAATCAATAAAAGACGGTGCTACTATGATAGGGGTGGTAGCTGACTATGGTACCGGAAAGTCAAGCTTGACTGAGTTGCTAGCTAAAACAGTGAAGAGGAAGCCTTTCAAGTATCCTATGCCTATCAACATCAATATGTGGGATTGTTTACAAATAACAAACTCTGTTCCTAAGGAAACTAAACCCGAACACGAGGTTTCTGAACTAACTAAAACGTTTCTATATCAGATGGCGTGCGGCAACGATAGAAGTCATCGATTCAGCAGTTATATAAATAAGCGTCTCAGCAAAAATTACGGTAATATTTCCTTCAGCGTAAGCTCGCGGAAATTTTGGTGGTGGTTTATCGGGTCCGTATTATCATATACCGTTTATGCAGTATGCTCTCAGGATCGCATCAATTTTCGCAGCGTTATAAATAACGAGATTGTGCTTGATTTGCTGAAATTTTGCCGCACAT
>JAZNBA010000077.1:0-12985 GCA_045586785.1 Eubacteriales bacterium
CAGTGTTTACAAGAGTTTTCGAGCATTTGAAAAATCAAGAAGCGAAAGCCGCCTGCATGCTCCCAAACGTCGCGCGCTACCAACTGCGCCACATCCCGAAGAGTTGATTAACTAATTGACTTATGTATTATATCAAAAAAAAGCGTTGCTGTCAAGCGTGAAAATAAAAACAACGTATATTTTTGAATTGACATTGCGGCGGTATTGTGGTAGTATTAAAGAAAAAGCGAGAAGAGGACGGCAAAATGTCGAAAAATAAAAAGAAAAAGAAAGAAATGAATCTTGACGATGTGTTGGATGCCACGCGCGAAGCCAACAAAGAAATGGGTAAAAAATCAAAAGCTTTTTGGGCGGACTTCAAAAAATTCGCCGTCAAGGGCAATATTGTCGATCTTGCCATTGCGGTGGTCATTGGTGCCGCGTTCAACAAGATAGTCAGCAGTCTTGTATCCTGCATCATCACGCCGCTGACGGCGATGCTGTTGCCCACGGGCTCGTTGCCCGACCTTAAATGGGTTTTGCGCGAGGCGGTGGAGGCAAACGAGGAGCTTGGTATTGAGGCTGTCAGCGAGGTAGCGGTGACCTACGGTCAATTTTTACAGGCGACTATAGATTTTATCGTTATCGCGCTGTCAATATACGTAGTGCTAAAGGTGTTTATGCGCATCAAGGACGCATTCCACAAGCGTCAGCGCGAGGAAGCCGCCGAACGCGCACGAGTTGCCGAGCAAAAGAAAAAGGCTGACGAGGCCGCGGCGGCGGAGCAGGCGCGCATAGCCGAAGAGCAAAGAAAAGCCGAGGCGGCAGTTCTGGAGCAGCGCCGCGCCAAGGAGCGTCAGGAGTTTATCGACGATGTTTCCGCGCAGGCGGACATACTTGCCGAAATGCGCGACATTATGCTGCGCTTTGAAAAAAAGTTGGACGAAAAGTCGGCAAAATAAACGTGATAAAACAATAAAACACACCGAAACATTGTCTTGCGGACAGCGTTTCGGTGTGCTTTTTATTCAATATTGATCAGTGTTACGGCTCGTCTTTCCAGACGACCTGGGGGGAATTTTTGTACCGTTTTTTAAATATTTTTCTGCGGAACAGATACACGGTGTAAGCAACCCACAGCGCGAAGAATATTCCGCAAGCGATGACAGCATTGGCGAACGACTGTCCTGCAAAGTTAAGAAACAGCAACAGCGGAGCGATCATTACCATGGCGGGGAAGTTGGAAAGTATGTACAGGCTGGAGGTGGGTGTGCGCAACGCGGGATCGATCTCTTTCATGAGTATCATACCGTTGGAAGCCGTACCGGTCATAGTACCGAAGCTCATGAGGAAAAACTCGTGTTCAAAGCCTTTAAAGCACTCTTTTGCAACCAGGCGTATGTAAATGTAAGTAATGACCGAGCCGACCAGGCTGAGGATAACGATAGGCAGTATGTAGTTTTTAATATCGTTTATTTCAATAGCCGACACACCTGCAACTATCATCAGGTCAAAGGCAAATCCGGATATTCTGTCCATTTGATAATTGTTGATATATTCTCGGTGCATCATATCGCGACGGCGGAGCTGTTTGACTATGAGCTTTATCAGCATAGCCGCCAGTGACGCCCACAAGAAGTTGAAGCCCCATGCGATACTGTTGGTAAAGGCGGACAGCTTACCCAAAAGGAACATAAAGCCAAAGGAAAGAGCGTATGCCAGCGCGACAAATCCCGCTTGAATGGTGAACTTATCCACGGATTCGTTGTCGGGGATCTCATCACCGGTGGGATTGGTCTGGTCTACGACCTTGTCGGAATTGCTTGTCTTGCGGACGCTGAGCGTATCGCGCTTTTTGTGAATGTTGATATACAAAACACCAAATACCGACGCGACTACAAAGCCAATGGACGCCAGCGACAGACCGAAGCTACCGTTCCCCGCGAACTGAGTTGCGGGAGTGTTGGTGAAATTGATATCCCAGCTAAGCGCGTTGCCGGGTCCCTGACCGAATGCAAGAGGCAGGATAAGACCGCAGACATAGGATATGACGTTGCCGCCGTAACGGGTTATCAGGAACAGAATTATGGTGATACCCATGCCCACAAACGCTTGAAGCATATAAGAGCCGCCCTGAAGAGCGCCGAACTCGAATATCTGTGCGCGGTTTGTCTTGTGCGCGCTCTTTTCCGTTTTCAAGGACATAGCGGCAAAGCCGATGGCTAAGCAGTGGTATGTGATGACCTGCATAAGTCGGTTGTCGATCAACGCAATATCGAACTGCTTGAAGATGATATTCACTGCCAGCAAAAGCCCTCCACCCAAAAGCGCGGACGGGATAAGACACTTGCGAAACAGCGGTATGACACGACGCAGGATATTACCCAACATCAAAAACAACAATAATAATCCGAATTGTACTACAAATGCCCAAACATCACCGTAGTTTGCCATTGTAAAATCCCAATCCATAAATAGTTCACTCCATTTCTTTATTATTCAATTCAACTGTAATGCCGCCGCCGTGGCGGCAGGACAGGACTGTCCGAGGAGGGGGTTATATTCTTCTTACCTGCATAGGTAAGGACTCGCCATTTTTATACGCATTGATGACGGCATCGATCTGACGCGCGGTCTCTACCGAAAAGATAAAATGACGGTTTATAATGCCGGCTCGGTCAAGCTCGCGGACGCGGTCTGACATACCTGTGGGTATGCTGTTATATATCACGCTGCGGTGATCCTGCTCACGCAGGACGGGGAAGGATACACCGCGGCGGTCGGTCAGTGCCAGCTTGCCCGAATTGCAGACATTGCAGTCGGCAATATCCTTGCCGATGCACTTTTCAAGCACCATAAGCGGTATGCGTCCGTAGACGACGGCGGCGGTGTTGCCGTGTATATCGCGCAGTTGGGGCAGTGTCAGCTCGGGGGAAAGTATAATGTCCTCAATGCCCAGGCTCTCAAGGACACCGACGGTCTCCGAATTGGTGGCGTTGAGCCTGAAGTCGCCGTGGATCTCCAGACCGAATTCTTTTGCCAAGTCAACATGACCGATATTGCCCACGAGCGCGTGACGAGCGCCGATTTTGACGGCATTTTTCAGCATCTCGCGGACGCGTCCGCGCTCGCTGTCAAAAATCACGGGCGGCAGAATGACGCCGTTGGCGTTTTCCGCGTAATTGCCAAGGGGCAGGTACAAAATATCAAAATAGTTTTGCGCGTCGGCGCTTATTTGCTCGGGGGAGTAAAAGCGTGCCGTGTTAAGAGTCTGCCGTTTGCCATGCGGTTTTTCAGGGATGTAGCTGGGCGCGGCGGGAGCGCGTGCAATTGAGACTTGCTTTGTCAGCGCGTCTATCGCGTTGCGACGCAGTGCGTTGAGCTTGGACAGGGGAACCGAAAGTCCCTCGTCAAGCGCGAGGTCTGCCGATTTAAGTCGGTATGGCGTACCGCCCAGCTTTGTCAGATTGCGAAGTACCGTTTCGCGGTCTGCCGCAACTTTGATCGCATCCTCGGGGATATCTCCGCACACCTCGGCTGTCTTTATACCGTCCGACACGCACAGGCGCATAGGCTCGCCGCGGCGGATAGTGGCGTTCATTGTTATATCAATGCGGCGGCTGATCTCTTTAAATTCGGGTAGGGCGCGGGAGGCGTTTTTGTCCTCCTCGCGGCGGACACCCAGCATATGAGAGCCTATTTTACGTGTAAAATAGCCGTCGGTAAAGCCATCGCGGGAGAAAATTGAGGCGAGATACGCCATTTCCGCGTCGGTGGCACCGCGGCGCTCATCCAGCAGGCGACGGAACACCTGCGTTACCGCCAGCACGTACTCGGGCGACTTCATTCTGCCCTCGATCTTCAGCGAGGACACGCCGGCGTCAATAAGCGCGGGAATGTGGCGCGCCAGCGACAGGTCCTTGAGTGAGAGTGGATATTTATTTTTTCTGTCGGTACGGAAGGGCAGGCGGCAGGGCTGCGCGCACTCGCCTCTGTTGCCGCTTCGGCCGCCGACAAGGGATGAAAACAGGCATTGTCCCGAATGGCAGACGCACAGCGCGCCGTGGACAAAAACCTCGGCTTCAAGTGGAGAATTGCTTGTAAACGTGCGAATGTCGTCAAGCGACATTTCGCGGGCGCAGACCATACGGCAAAAGCCCAGCTTTTCGAGTTGTCTTGCCGACTCTGCCGAATGCCCCGACGCTTGGGTGCTTGCGTGAAGCGGCAGGTCAGGCAGGACGCGATGGATCGCCGCGGCAACGCCCAGGTCGGCGACGATAAGCGCGTCAACGCCTGCGTTGTAAGCTATGGTTGCGTCCTCGATCATCTCGGACAGCTCGCGGTCGGTGGCAAGGGTATTCAGTGTTTGATACATTTTCACGCCGTAAGCGTGGGCGAGTGCGACGTATTCAGGCAGGTCCTCTGCGGTGAAATTGACTGCCGATGCCCGCGCGTTATGACGCATACCGCCAAAGTAGACCGCATCTGCGCCGCCCTGGGTGGCGGCCTCCAGCGCGCGGGGCGAGCCCGCGGGGGCTAACAGCTCGGGAAGCGTTTTTATGGTCGGTAGGACGAAATCCGGCGCGCCGAAATTTTCGGCGCGGCGGCTCTTGCTTGCGGTATAAGCCTTATCAGACATCACCAAACGTCAAAAGCTCAAACATAGAGCCGACTTTGCTTTTTGCATTTTTCTTTTTTTCTGCGTCATCAGCAACGGGAGCTTGCTCAACAACAGCCTCAACCACGGGCTCTGCAACGGGAGCCTCCTCAACTACCGCCTCGGCGGGAGCTTCGTCAGCAAACATACTGATCTGCTTTGTGTCGGTTTCGGCAGCGGCTTTTGCTTCCTCAAGCTTTGCCTTGAGCTGCTCGATGCGAGCCTCGTACTTGGTCTTCATATTTTCAATTCTGCCCTCGTACTTTTCCTTCTGGGCGCTCATGTTAGCCTCGTAGCGCTCCTTGATCATAGCGGCGTTGGCGTCGGCCTTGGCCTTCTGAGCTTCCATTTTTGCTTCCAGCTTTGCCAGAGCGGCGAAAGCCTTTTTGTTTTCCTCGGCAAGCTGTTCCATCTGGTCGTCGTTAGCGCCCGCGGACTGCTCGGCGGTATCTGCCATGGAGCAGAATTCCAGCGCGCAAAGAATAGCCGCCTCGGTCTTGGTGATATTGGTGCTCTTGGAGCATATCAGCTTGATGCAGTCTTCTACCTTTTTTGCGGTAGCGTTGAGCTGCTCTTGAGTGAGACCGCAACGAAGCTTAAGTTCATAATCGGCAATTTTAATTGTGTAGGAATTCATTTTGACCTCCGTCTTTGTGTCGATTTATTACAATTATACATTATTATTATAATACAAAATTTATCAAATTTAAAGGGTTTTTGCGCAAGTCGTCACAGGGACGAAAGGAAAACACAATATATAGTGCCGCAAGGGTATTTCGTGATACAAAATACGGCAATTTTTACGCGAAAAACGTGACGTGAAAACCAATGCGATGATTGACACGGCGACGTATAAATGTTATAATAAAACAATAATAAAAGCATATGGGAGAACAGAGAAGCATGGCAGACAAAAAACAACTTGTATTTATAATGACTGACACCCAAAGATACGATATGGTCAACTGCTACAAAGAAACGGGTCTTTCCACGCCTTGCATTGACGCGCTCGCCGCCGACGGCGTGCGCTATGAGCGTGCGTACACCACACAGCCCGTGTGCGGCCCTGCTCGCGCGGGACTTTTTACCGGCATTTTCCCCGCTTGCACAGGTTCCTGGGCAAACGGAATGGCGCTGGGTGACAACGTGAAAACTATCGGTCAAAGACTTCACGACAACGGCTTTCACTGCGCTTACATAGGCAAATGGCATCTGGATGGTACCGACTATTTCGGCAACGGTTTTTGCCCCGATGGCTGGGATGCGGAATATTGGTACGATATGCGCACCTATCTTGAGGAGCTGACCGAGGACGAAAGAATTCAGTCCCGCGCTACCCAGACCATGAAATTCACCGATATCTCCGAGGACTTTACATATGGCTCCCGCGTTCTCCGTCGCGCGCTGGACTTTATGGAAAAATACAAAGATGAGGACTATCTCCTGGTGGTATCCTTTGACGAACCACATGGACCTTTCCTGTGTCCTCCGCGCTACTACAATATGTACAAAGATTATGAGTTCCCCAAAAATCCGTCGGTCTGGGACACTTTGGAGGGAAAACCGTCCTACCAGAAGGTGTGGGCGGCGGAAAAAGGACCTGATCCCGATCGCGACGGGCTCAAGATAAAACGCCCCGCCTTTTTTGGCTGCAATTCTTACGTTGACGAGCTTATTGGAAAGGTAGTCGAAAAGGTACCCGAGGACGCTATGATAATGTACACCTCCGATCACGGCGACCTTTTGCAGTCGCATTGCCTGTTCGCGAAGGGCCCTGCCGCTTACGATGAGGTTGCGCGTATACCCTTTATAATCCGCAATCCCAAGGGCATCCGCGGCGGCGTTTATGATAAAAAGCCGGTGTCGCATATCAACGTCTGTCCCACTATTATGGAGTATTTCGGACTGGATATCCCCAAGGTCATGCAGGGCGAGAGTATTCTTTCCACCTCGGTGGACCTTGATGCCGATGCGCCCGAATATACTTTTATTGAGTTTACCCGCTTTGAGCAGGACCACGATCATTACGGAGGCTTTCAGCCCATGCGCGCCGTCACGGACGGAAAATATAAACTGTCTGTAAATCTTATGTCCGAGGACGAGCTTTACGACCTTGAAAAAGATCCATACGAGCTGAACAATCTTATAAACGACGAGTCGTACGCCGAGGTGCGTAACAGGCTTCACGATGCTATACTTGACAAAATGTGTGCCGACCGCGATCCCTTCCGCGGCTACTATTGGGAGTGCAGACCGTGGCGTACCGATGCGCCCGCGCCCTACTGGCGCTGGAGAGGTTGGACGCGTCAGCGCGAGGAGGAGGAATACGAGCCTCGTCAGCTGGATTTTGCCAATGGACTTGTGATGAACAATCCTCAGAGACTTAAAATATCCAACGACAACATCAAATTCACAAGCCTTGAGCAGCTGACCGACTGGTTGCGTAATTACGACAAATGAATCTGCTTATAAAGCCCGCATCGGGCGCTTGCAATATGCGTTGCTCATACTGCTTTTACGCCGACGAAATGAAACACCGTGAGTGCGCAAATTTCGGAATGATGAGCACACAAACACTTGAAATAATGGTAGAAAAATCACTGGCGGAGGCCGCCGAAAGACCCGAAAAAAGCTGTTATTTTATGTTTCAGGGCGGCGAGCCCACGCTGGTTGGTATTGATTTTTACAAAACGCTGTCCGCACTTGTGAAAAAGTATAACACCCAAAGTGTACAGGTGGGCTACGCCATACAGACCAACGGCTACGCCGTAAACGAGGAATGGGCGCAGCTTTTCGCACGCGAGAGATATCTTGTGGGATTGTCGCTGGACGGTCCTCGTGAGATACACGACGCCAACCGTAAAAACGCCGCGGGTAAGGGCACTTTTGACGCGGTGACGCGTGCCGCGGCGCTGTTTGACAGATACAGAGTCGAATATAATATTCTCAGTGTGGTCACGGGTATGTCGGCACGTGGCGCGCTTAAGATACACAACTTTTTCGACTCGAAAAATTTCCGTTATCAACAGTACATACCCTGTCTTGACCCTATCGACGAGCCGAACTCTACCCCCATGGCGCTTAAAGCGGATCAGTACGCGACTTTTCTTTGCCGCACCTTTGACGCCTGGTACGCCGATCTTTGTCGGGGAAAATACGTCTATAACCGCACGTTCGAAAACTTTATGGCGGCTATGATAGGACGTCCCCCCGAGAATTGCGGCATGGCGGGCATCTGCTCACCTCAGTATGTGGTTGAGGCGGACGGCGGCGTTTATCCCTGCGACTTTTTCGTCATGGACGAGTATAAGCTGGGCAATATTCTCACCGACAGCTTTGAGGTGCTGGACAAAAAGCGGGATGAGATCGGGTTTGTCGAGCGGTCAAGAAAATTACATCCCGACTGTAAAGCGTGCAAATATTTCGCGCTGTGCCGCGGCGGCTGTTACCGCGACAGAATAGAGCTTGGCGACGGCAACCCACCCAAAAACCGTTTTTGCGCGGCGTATCTGAAATTCTTCCCCTATGCCGCCCCCAGAATGGCAGACGCGGTGAGAAGGATACTTGGCAAGTGAGATGATAATAGCCTTCTCCAGCGGAGAAGGCTAATATATGCGTGTCCTTTCTTGTTACAATGAGCCAAATGCAACCCTTTTGTTATGACAGCCCTTTGAAAAATCCCCCTCGCTATTGACATTTTCCCACAAAAATTATATAATTATAAAAGTAATGTATTCAAGAGCCGAAAGGACGTAAAAATATGAGTAACGACGCAAGTATTCTCGACCTTTTCAAAAATTCTCCCGCAGAGGAAGCCTCCGCGCCCCGCGCCGCGCGCAAGATTCGCGTGGGCTTTATCGGCACGGGCGGAATTGCCAATTCTCACATAAAAGCGTATCTTCAGTTTGATGACGTTGAAATTGTGGCGGGTGCTGACCTTATTGAGGGCAGAGCCGACGCATTTTTCAAGAAATACGAGCTTGAGAATGTCCGTACATATACCGACTACAAGCAAATGATCGCCGAGTGTGAGCTGGACGTTGTTTCAATCTGTACATACAACCGTCAGCACGCAGGCCCTGCCATGTACGCAATGCAGCACGGTCTTGACGTTTTGCTTGAAAAGCCTATGACAGTCACCTTTGACGAGGCAGTTGAGCTGTGTCGCGTGGAAAAGCAGACGGGGCGTATTCTTTCCATCGGCTTCCAGCCTCGCTTTGACCCCAATATGCAGATGATCGGTAAAATATTCCGTTCGGGCATTTTGGGTAAAATATATTACATACAGACGGGCGGCGGCCGCCGTCACGGTATACCCGTAGGCAGAACCGACTCGTTTATCAAGGCTGACACCGCAGGTGTGGGTGCTGTGGGGGACATCGGCTGTTACTCGCTGGATATGATACTCAACGCGCTGGATTATCCCAAGCCGTTGACCGTGTCCGGCTACACCTCCGATTTCTTCGGCAAGAACCCCGGCTATTATTCGGCTCATCCCGAGTATGCGGAACGCTTCGGTGTTGACGACTTCTCGGCGGCGTTTATACGCTTTGAGGGCGATATCGTTATGGACTTTCGCATTTCCTGGGCTATGCATATGGATACCGCAGGCGACACCATCGTGCTTGGCACAAAGGGCGGTCTGCGCATACCCTCCACCGAATGCTGGAACGGTACCGTGGGCGGTCCCATGAAGATATACACCGAATCCGCAGGCGAGCAGGTCGAATACGAGCTACCCATTCTGCCGCTTAAAGGACTTGGCAGAGTCGAGCGCAAGGTGCGTTCCTTCCTTGACGCCCACATCAGCGGCGGCAAATCCCCTGTTCCCACGTCCCAGATACTCATCAATCAGGCGATCATCTCGGGTATCGTTGAATCTGCAAAGCAGGGACGCGAAATTAAAATTGAAATTCCCGAAATATAAAAGGGTGAAAACGTGAAAAAAGCAAAGTTTATAGTTATAGAGGGACTTGACGGCTCGGGCAAGTCCACCCAGATCAACCGTCTTGCGGCGCATCTGCGCCAGAACGGTCGCCGCGTGCATCTGACGGCAGAGCCTACCGTGTCCACCACGGGCGGAATGCTGCGCGACGCACTGGGCGGCGTCACCAAAAAGACAGCGTGCGAGCTGGCGGCAATGTTTGTGGTTGACCGCATATTCCACAATGTCAACCCCGTAAACGGCATTAATAAAATGCTCTCCGACGGTTACGACGTGATCTGTGATCGCTACTATTATTCGTCCATGGCTTATCAGGGTAGCGAGACCGATTTTGATTGGGTGCGCGATATGAATGTGCGCTGTCCCGAGATACGCAAGCCCGACTTGTGCATCTTTTTCGATCTTGATCCCGATATATGCATGAAGCGTATCGGAGCTAATCGGTCCACAACCGAGATATACGAGAAAAAAGAAACGCTTGAGCGCGTCCGCGCACGCTATATGGATATCTTCGCACAGCTTGAGGATAATGTTGTCGTCATCGACACAGCACCCGACATCGAGAGCATTTCAAGAGAGGTCTGCCGCGTGGTGGACGAACTGTGCGGGATATAAAAAATAGTACTATTCCACAAAACATTAGATTTTTGAAAATTTATGTTAGCAATTAAAACGATGGCTTTATCAGCCTTCCTCCGAGAGGGAGGTGGATTTGCCGAAGGCAAAGACGGAAGGAGCCTGCGTAACTTTGAATTTGTAAAAACTTTATTGTAGCGCACTCTCCCCCACCGGACTGCATCCGGAGCCCCCTCCCGGAGGGAGCCTATTCAAATTTAGCTTACCAATAGAAATTTAATTATATTTTCCTTAAAATACACCATACATATAATAAAATCAATTTTGCAGAGATCTTCTTTGCGTGAAAGGCAAAACCCATATGCTTATATACAATTCACTTACAAGAACACGCGAGCAGCTTGTTCCCAACGAACCCGGCAAAATAAAAATGTATACCTGCGGTCCTACCGTATACCACTACGCGCACATAGGCAACCTGCGCAGCTACATCATGGAGGACACGCTGGAAAAATATCTTAACTATTCCGGCCTTGCCGTCACCCGCGTTATGAACATAACCGATGTCGGTCATCTGACAAGCGACGCCGACGAGGGCGAGGACAAAATGCTCAAGGGCGCAAAGCGCGAGAAAAAGAGCGTCATGGAGATAGCAAAGTTCTATACCGACGCGTTTTTCGCCGATTGCGACAAGCTTAACATCAAAAAGCCCGAGATAGTCCAGCCCGCAACCGGCTGCATCGACGAGTTTATTCACACCATTGAGGTTCTCATTGATAAGGGCTACGCTTATCTTGCGGGCGGAAACGTCTATTTCGATATTTCAAAGCTCAAGCAGTACCACGTTTTCCACGATTTCAAGGAGGAGGACCTGGAGGTCGGTGTCCGCGAGGGCGTTGGCGAGGATACAAACAAGCGTAACCCCGCAGACTTCGCGCTGTGGTTTACCAAGTCCAAGTTTGACGACCAGGAGCTGAAATGGGATAGCCCTTGGGGCGTCGGTTACCCCGGCTGGCACATTGAGTGCTCTTGCATCAGTATGAAGTATCTGGGCGAGCAGCTGGATATCCACTGCGGCGGTATCGATAACGCGTTCCCCCACCATACCAACGAGATCGCGCAGAGTGAGGCGTTTATCGGTCATAAATGGTGCAATTATTGGTTCCACGTTCACCACCTCAACACCGAGGGCGGTAAAATGAGTAAGTCCAAGGGCGAGTTCTTGACGGTCTCTCTGCTTGAAGAAAAGGGCTATGACCCTATGGTCTACCGCCTGTTCTGCCTGCAGTCCCACTATCGTCGCTCGCTGGTTTTCTCCTGGGATAACTTGGACAATGCCGCTGTGGCATATAAAAAGCTGGTGGCTCGTATCGCCGCGCTTAAAGCGGGCGAGGGCGAGACGGTTGACGAGGCAGAGTTTGCAAGTCTGAAGCAAAAGTTCAGCGAAGCGCTTGACAATGACCTTAACACATCCCTTGCTGTTACCGCTGTTTACGACGTGCTGAAATCCTCCGCAAATGCCGCTACCAAGCTGGCACTTATCGCAGACTTTGACCGCGTACTGTCGCTTAACCTTATTTCCGCCGCGGAAAAGGTAAGAGAAGAGCAGAACAACAGCGCACAGTCCGTGTCCGCAGATATTTCGACCGAGGAAATTGAAGCGCTTATCGTGGAGCGTAAAGAGGCTAAAAAGGCAAAGAATTTCACGAGAGCCGACGAGATACGTCAGTATCTTGCCGATAAGGGCGTTACGCTAATCGATACGAGAGAGGGAACAACTTATAAAATAGGTTAATAAAGCAATGGAGCAAAAAACAAACGATAAAAAGCAAAGCGGACTTTTGCGCGAGATAGTAAGATATCTTGTGTTCGGCGTGCTGACCACCGTGGTTTCCATGGCATCCAACTTCGGCGTGCTGTGGGGAGGTAAGGCGATCTTCGGCGTTACCGAAAACGAGGGCGCAACATATTTCGCGATCTATTCCGTGGCAAAGGTGGTATCATGGCTGTGCGCCGTGTTGTTTGCGTTTTTCACCAATAAAAAGTGGGTGTTTAATGATAACGTGCACGACACCGCAGGCGTTTTCAAGCAGCTTGTAGTGTTCGCGGGCGGCAGGGTGGTCACGCTTGGCCTTGACTACCTGCTCAACTGGCTGATGCTGCTTGCCATGAACGCGCTGGCGCTGTCATTCCTTGACGGTCTGTTCGGTATTTCGCTTGATACGTATAACGAGCTTGTGGCGTGGTTTGTGACACAGGTGGCAGTCGTGGTGTCGAATTATTTTATAAGTAAGCTGTTTGTGTTCAAAAATAAGACGGAAAATGACACAAAAAGCGATGCCGATAGCGATCCGAAAGCAAAAATCAAATAAAAAAGCAAAAAACAAGCAGTATTTTAAAAAAAGGCTTGACATAGCCTGAATTTTATGGTACAATAGCAAATGCGCCGACGGAGATAACGGCAGTCGGCGCAAGTACATGGAGATGTACTCAAGAGGCCGAAGAGGCGCCCCTGCTAAGGGTGTAGGTCGGGTAACCGGCGCGAGAGTTCAAATCTCTCCATCTCCGCCAAAACAAAAGAGGAATGCAACGCATTCCTCTTTTGTTTTGGAAGAGGGCAAGCCGATGCGAGCTCTTCTATTTTTCGCTTGCGAAAAATAGAAATTTTGCGCGAAAGTAAGTTTTATGTTCAATTACAGGAAACGCAAGCGCAAAAGTGAGTTCAAAATCTCTCCATCTCCGCCAAAACAAAAGAGGAATGCAAGGGACACCTACCATAAAGCAGGTAGGTGTCCCTTGGCATTTTTGTTGATTGGTTTGGATGCGAG
>JAZNBA010000078.1:0-5608 GCA_045586785.1 Eubacteriales bacterium
GATCGCGTAATAGTAGCACAACCACGATGCTCCCGTGGCGATGCCCGAAAGCAAAATGAATAGCAGTTCCTTTTTGTCAAGTGACAGCAACTGCTTCTGCTTTCCGCGCGCAAGAACGATTCCCCAAGCCATAACCAGCACGACGCACGTGCGGATGGCCGTGCCAAGATTGGACTCCACACCCGAAATGCCCACCTTGGCAAGTATCGATGTGAGTGCGGCAAAAACGGCGGAGAGCACCGCGTAGATCATCCACGAACGCCCCTTGGCCTGTCCTTCGGTCTTTTTCTTTTCGACCATGAGAAAGATTCCAAGCGCGAGAATGGCGGTGGCGATCAGCTTGAATACCAAATTCGACGTCTCACCAAAGCAAATGATCGCGAGCAGGACGGTGAGTATCGTGCTTGACTTGTCAATGGGAACGACCTTATTGATGTCCCCCATCGAAAGAGCCTTAAAGTAGCATATCCACGAAGCGCCCGTAGCAAGCCCTGAGAGAATCAAAAAGATCAGTGGCTTGAGCTCGATTTCCACAATCGTGCTTTGCGATCCGACTACGAACACCATCACCCACCAAAAGATCAGCACCACCATGGTGCGAATCGCTGTAGCGAGATCGGAATCGGTCTTTTTGATTCCGCATTTCGCAAGAATTGAGGTTAACCCCGCAAATACCGCGGAGAGTATGGCAGCAATCATCCAAAGCATAGTCGTACCTTTTTCTTACGTAAGTAATTATTTTTTGATGGGCAGCAGCATTCTCGTCTGCTTTTTGTATTCCGCAAAGCCATCCTTGCGGGACTGACGTTTGTCCGCCATAGGAATGCTTACCACAAGGAAAAGCACCGTATTTGCGACCGCTCCCGCGATCAAGTACCACGCATTCGGTGCCGCGCAAACAACGGACAGACCCACGCCCCACCACATGAGAATCTCGCCGAGATAGTTGGGATGGCGCGAGTATTTCCAAAGGCCTATGCGAATAAAAGGCGCGTTGCGATTCTTGCGGAATTTGTGCATTTGAATATCCGCGATTCCCTGCATGATGGCCGCGCAGAGGGACAGGCACAGCAGCAGCACGCTGGCGATATTAGCCGAAAGTCCTTCACGGATGGCGTAAACACCGGGCAAAACACAGCCGTACACCACCAGCGTCGGCACCATATGAATGCCCACGAAATTGATGATGGGGTAAAATGCACCCGTCTTTTCATGAAGCATGGTATAACGCCAGTCCTGGTGCATGAGATTCCCAAAGGTGTACGCCCAGTTCGCCGTCAAGCGGATCGCCCAAAAGGACACGACCACAAGCAGAAGAACGCCGAGGAGCGTCAGCTCCCTGCCGATGGCAAACGCCACGAGAATGACGGGCGGTTGCACGCTCCAATAGGGGTCGTAGACCGATGCGTTCTTAAAAATGAGACTGAAAACGAATGTCACCACGGTTGCCGTCACATCCGCAATGAGCAAGGACAGCCGCCAATCGAGCGTGAGCGTGCGATAGGCAAGCACGCCCACCACGGTGGCAATTATGTAGACCAGCGTGACGGCAACAAAGCTCGCCGCGCGGTTTTGCTTTAGCTTGTTCATACGGTATTACCGTACCTTTCGATAATTTTGGCGAGGATCTCCTCATCCGCCGGGCAGAACTCATAGTTTTGAATCTCGCTCGGCGTGATCCATTGAATGTCATTGTGCTCCAGCTTCTGCGGTTCACCTTCGGCAATGGTGGCGTTGAATAATGTCAGATGCACTGTCAGGTCAGGATATTCATGGACGACATCCATGAATACGTCGCCAACAGATAACGTTACGGCAAGTTCTTCTTGACACTCGCGGATAAGCGCTTGCTCTTTTGTTTCTCCTGGCTCTACTTTGCCACCAACGAACTCCCAAAGAAGGCCTCTCGCCTTGTGCGCCGGGCGTTGGCAGATCATGAATTTATTGTCCTGCCAAATGAGGGCTGCTACTACTTCTGTCATGCTTTTTCTTTTCACCATTTTATAAATAAAGCAACGGTATTTGCTTTTTGATTTCTATTTCATAATCTTTGAGATGGCTCGTGTAGGCTCGAATCTCCATCCCCTTTTCGATGCACCGAATCAACTCTGAATAGAACTGCGTGCTTTTATCAATAGTTAACTTCTTTATGTAAGGATTCAAAGACACAATGATAAATGCTACATTGTATCCCTTATCAAGCATTTCCTGAATGCTTTTTAACTGGTTCTGCGTTCTCTCAGAAAACACTGTAGGAAAGACAGCCTCGTCCTTCTCAGACAAAACACTTTTGATTTCTACGATAGTCTTTGTTTGAGGAATATATAGGTCCGCCTTATATCCCTCTACAGAATGCTCCTTCTGAACAAGCGATCTTTTGCCGAGATAAGAAAATCTCCTGTTGTGTATTCCCTTCTCAATTACTACATTCGATAAAGAAGTATTAAGCACTATATAATTTCGTCTATACGGAGCCGCATATAGTGCATACCTTGTTCTTGGATTCTTACCTTGAGTCGGTACTAAAAGAACCCTTTTCCCCTTGAGGTGCAAGAAGTTGCTCAGATGGCATGATGAAGGAACATAACATTCCTCCACCTTGCCATCAATTTTCACCTCGCACAGGAATCGATTCTTGAGTTCTCTGATAAAAACTCCATTCACATAAATCGAATCACTGCGTTCCATCGGCATCATCAAAGATACTTTTCCTTCAGCAGTTTGGCAACACGAACATGAGCAATGTTAGAGCTTTTATAAAGTTCCTCTACTACCTCGGGCACAGTTTTACCTGCATATATGCCCTTGTTTTCCTTTTCGGTATCAATACCATAATAATTTAAGAAGGTTTTGCTTAGCCAGCCATGATAATCCTCAGTTTTGAACAACTTTTGCTCTATTGCCGTTAAGCTTAATCCCTTAAACAGATAATAATAGACGATTTCCGGAACAAGATCGTTTATGTTCCTATGATCGAACAAATCGTATGTCTTAAACATTTTTAATCTCCTTTTCAAACGTTCTCAAATCAACAGAAGGCAATTCAAACAGATCCAACTTGTATTCCATGCTTGAAATATTCTCAGGCAATTCCTTGAATGGATTTATTATATTGGCATCATAAATCGTTACCGATTTGAAGGAAAATCTTTTAGTTTCTGCATCTATCGGTGAAACACGCTTCTTTTCTTTTTCAAGGTTCAAGGCAAAGCTGAACGACTTAAAGTGCTCAGAGTGCGACTGCATTTCAGCGATAAGCTGATTTAAGGTCTTACCTCCATTGCTTTCCTCAACCAAGACAGCCGCCAAAAAGTTACGATCCATATTGAAAAGCTGCGAATGCTTTATCGTTACGAGCTCATCCACTGACATCGTCGTCTTAATTTCGAGATTACACGAATCAAGAACGATATCATATTTATCAGTGCTTCCGGTTTTATGCCAACGATCTGAAAAGTCCTTATTCATCACCTGAGAGACGTATTTGAGGAACGACAATTCTCCAAACAGCCCCACCAGATTCTTGAACCCCTGCTCCCTGGGAAACTGAAATAGATTCACCAGTGAATAGAAGAACTTGACAAAGCCCGATGCGCCCATGAACTGAGTGTGAGCCACGCACAAATTGATAAACGAGTCAAGGCTTGCATCATCATAGACTCCATCCACAGGTAATATTTCAATTACATTATATTTTCCCGACTCAAATTGTTGGTTGTTTTCTATTGCCGTAATCTCAATGTTTGTATTCAGACGGAGAAATTCTGTCGCTAAGCTCTGATGCGCTGCACCTTCATTGTTATAGGCCATATAAACAAGATGCTTTTGAGACATAAAGAATCCAGAACAATCCGAAAGCTTATGCATCAAATAAATCGCACCATCGCACGGACAAGTTGTCAGGGCGCTTTTTACTTTTTCTAACATCTCAATCACCCTTTACGAAATATGTTTTTTCCTTCGGAATGTAAACCGCAAACATATACTGCTCCTTACTTTCCATCGGATGAGTTCTATCTTTACCGGGGACAATTCTATGGATCTGTATGTTGATCTTATCCTTGTCAACAACAACACCACTATCACCAATATAGGTGATCTTCTCGGCAACAGTAGAGTCAGCACCTTGGAGCAACGCCTTGATTCTAAAATCGTGCTCATAAATACTACGATAACGAGCCTTTTTGTCGCTGCCCATCAAAATAACAGGTATGTTATCCTGACCGAGCAAATCCGTCAAAGCCTTCCTTTGGAATGGCTCATAATCAAACACTCCGTAAATAACACTAATTAACTTCTTAAGTGTGCTTGCATCAAAATATGCATAGCGAGCTGTTACAGCGCCAATCTTACTTCCAGAGGTGGTAGGCTCCCATGTAACAGAATCAAACAGTTTTCGAAGTTCAGCATCATTCTCGGCAATTTTGCCCTCATCTGCAACCAAAAATCTTTGCTTGAGCCAACGATTCTTGAAGGCAACCTTTTTATATTTAACACGCTGCTTACTCGTAGGATTTTGCTTGGTCTTTTCCGACTGAATGAGTATGTCATCAATGTCAAGCACACCATTTTCAACATCTGCAAACTGATCCCAGAGATCATCCTCGATCTCGGCAAGATTTGTAAACTCCTGAGCAATCTCCGCAGTAGTAAAAATCTTGCAAATATCGATATACTTACTACGATATCCAAACCAACGTGCTCTCTGCAGGTTGGTATCCATATTTCCACCACCGGTCGCCCAACGAGTGAAATATGTAGTAATCAAATTGGAGAATGTAAGTCCTCTCTGAAGAAGATCGCCACCGATGTAGATCTTATGCCACTTGAGTTTTTCGTTGCCTTGTGTAGTTTTTCCGATTCCGTTTTTAAGAATCACCTTAGTCTTTTTGACTACCGTTGCGATTTCTTCGACAAGGCTATCAAACGGAATAGATGACTTGATGTCAGCAGATACATATATTTCGTAGCATTTTCTGAACTCAGACAAGTATATTTTCTTATCCTCATCATCGTACTCAAACGAATCCTTCATGCTCGATATGTAATTGCATATTGAGGTATAGATGCTACTGTGCTGAGATACCTCGCGGAAAGCATGAATAATCATATCGCTGTAGTGCTCTTTTGTTTTGGTAGCTCTCTTGCACTTAATCGCGCTTCCTACAATAAAATATCTTACCGCCTCCCAAAGAGACTCCGGAATTATGCCCTCTGCCAAATCTTCATGATCATCGTCAGAGACGATATCTATAATATCGCTCTCATACAAATGGTATACCTCAGCTCCATCGTATCCAATTCCGGGCTGAATTAATCTAATGGAATCCGGTCTCAATCTGCTCCAGTCATCAAGGAAAATGTTAGCCTGAGGCGTTGCAGTAACAGACAAATACATAGGATCCTCAAGCAAATCCTTCATCTTGCAAATCTCTTTATAGGTTGCTGAGGCATTCTTTGTTTTATCCTTAGCGGTATTAAGGCTTGCCTGATCGCCCTCATCGTCAATAATAAACGCCTTAAACTTAGACTTATCCAATCTACTAAATAGTGCGTTTATCTTTCTCATAGCAACCGGTCTCTTCATTGAAACAAAGATAACTGGCTT
>JAZNBA010000079.1:0-7286 GCA_045586785.1 Eubacteriales bacterium
GGGGTGGGGTTGGCCTTGTCGTATTGAATGTTGGTGATGCTTGTCGTGGGGGTGATGGGCTCGCGAATCTCTACTGTGATGCTTGCGCTTGTGTTAGCGGTAGCCATGTCCGAAACGGAGAATGTATAGATGTAGGTGCCCAGCTTGTCCGTGGGGATGGTATAAGTGGATGACGTTGCACCGCTGATGGGCATACCGTTGACGCTCCACTGCGTCTGCGAGTAGGGGCTTGTACCGCCGCTTACAGAAGCGCTAAGGGTGACTGTGCGGTTCCTGGGAATGGAAAGCTTGGTGAACGAGCCGGAAGTGACGGAAGAGGCGAAGCTTATCGAAAGTGGGGGATTGACCTGCAATGTGAATGCTTTTGAATGGAATGAGCTTCCAGCAGAGGCTTTGATCGTGAACGAATATGAACCGGCTTTTGTTGCGGAGCCCACTATGGCGCCTGTAGAAGAATTAAGTGACATTCCCGTGGGAAGCGAGCCGCTTTCGACAGACCACGTAAGACCCGAGGCATTGCTTTCCGCGGCCAGACGGAAATTCTTGTAGTTAACACCTTGAGTGGTTGCGGGGAGCTCACTCGGCGAGGTTATATACGGGTCGGGATATACCTTCAAGGTAATGTGATGCTGCGCACTGGAACCGCCCGTAGCACCTTTGTTTTCCGTGAAAAGATACAAGTCATATGTTTCACCGGGGAGATTTGGAACTACCATGGAAACAATGCCGCTTTCATCGGACGCCGCGGTGGTGTTCTTTAGAGAAGTCTGGTAAACGATGTTTCCGTTCATATCTTTAATGATAGCGGAGATATATTCATCGGGACCTATGGTTGCACCCGAGTATGCAAAGGTCAGCGTGCCGCCGATAACGGTAGATGCCGACTCTGTGTTTACCGTGAATTGTCGTTGAGCAGTGCCTCCCGCGGCTGCGATAGGCAGTAAAGTCGCAATCAGCAATGCGGACATTGCGACAATGGTGATTACAATGAATAGAAGCTTTTTTTTGTTCATGTTTCCTGACCTTTCGTAACTTTATGATTGTAAAAATGATACATTGCAAACGCGCAGAAACTCTTTATATCATGCGTTGTTATAAAGACAAATTGTCATAATATAACAGATGAACGCTGTATAATGCGCGTAAATCATATGATGCCTATATTATACACTAAAATAGAAATTATTTCAATAGGTTTTGCACTAAAAAAAGGGTAAATTTACAAACAGGACACAATATATTGTGGTATGATGGTGAAAAATGTATTATAATCTTGATTTTTTTAGAAATAATTCAAAAAAATCAATTGACACCGCGTCGCTGGTGTGTTATAATAAGAGCAGTTTAATGAGGCGCGTTGTAACTGACGGATTTTTGTGGTGGAATAACCACCGTGGAGCGACGAGCCAAGCCAAATGCCGACCGTCTGGGCGCACTTACTTTTTATAGGCAAGTGCGCCCTTTTAATTTTTAATACACATCACAAGGAGTTAAAAACACATGAAAAAAGTTGCAATTATAATGGGAAGTGACAGCGATACTCCCATTATTCGCAAGGCTGCCGATATGCTTGATTATTTTGACGTACCGTATGAGGTGCATGTATATTCTGCACATCGCACACCGATCGAAGCAAGAGATTTCGCCGTTGGTGCTCGCGACGCGGGTTTTGGCGTTATTATTGCCGCGGCGGGAATGGCTGCTCATCTTGCAGGTGCTATTGCGGCTAACACTACCTTGCCTGTTATCGGTATCCCCGTCAATTCCGGCAAGCTCAGCGGTGTAGATGCGCTGTTGTCTACCGTTCAGATGCCCACCGGTATACCTGTAGCGACTGTAGCTGTGGACGGAGGCGGTAACGCCGCGCTTCTTGCTGTGGAAATGCTTGCGGTGAATGATGCCGACCTTGCGGCAAAGTTAGATGCTAAGCGTCGTGCGGATCATGACGCGGTCATTGCAAAAAACAAGATTGCCGAGCAGGAATTTAACAAGTAACAAATTATAAACTATTTTTTCAGATAAGGAATTTTAATATCTATGGGTGGATTTTTCGGTGTAACCTCAAAGCGCGATTGCGTAGCAGATGTATTCTTTGGTGTTGATTACCATTCGCATTTAGGTACTCGTCGCGGAGGTATGGCGGCGTTTGACAGTGAGATCGGATTTCAGAGAGAAATACATAATATAGAAAACTCTCCCTTCCGCACAAAATTTGACGCTACACTTGATGAAATGAAGGGCAATGCCTGTATCGGCTGTATCAGTGATATGGACCCCCAGCCCTTTCTTATAAGATCCCGACACGGAGTTTTTGCCATAACGACCGTTGGGGTCATAAATAATGCCGAGCAGCTTATTGCGCGTTTTTTTGCTGAGGGCGGTAATCATTTTGAGTCTATGAGCGGCGGCAAGGTCAATGACAGCGAGCTGATTGCGGCAATGATTTGCGCGGGAGAAACTGTTGCGGACGGAATACGTTTTGCTCAGGAGCAAATAGACGGTTCGGCTACCATTCTTCTTATGATGAATGACGGCTCGCTTATTGCGGCACGCGATAAGTGGGGACGACTTCCGGTTGTTCTTGCCAAGGATGCTGATGGATACTGTGTCACATTTGAATCATTTGCGGCTGAAAAGCTGGGTTATGAGATAGTTCGTGACCTCGGCCCCGGTGAGGTGGTTCATCTTACCCCCGATTCGGCAGAAGTGCTTGCAGAGCCCGGTGACAAAATGCGTATATGCGCATTTCTTTGGACATATTACGGTTATCCTAATTCAACATATGAGGGTGTGAACGTTGAGGTGTCGCGAAATCGAAACGGCGCAATTATTGCGCAGGCAGATCGCGCGGCGGAAATGAACGAGGATGTTGACTATATTTGCGGAGTTCCGGATTCAGGTGTTCCTCACGCAATAGGCTATGCAAATGAAGTCGGCATTCCGTTTGCGCGCCCATTTATTAAATATACTCCTACTTGGCCTCGTAGCTTCATGCCTCAGAGTCAGACTCAGCGAAATAAGATCGCTAAAATGAAAATGATACCGGTCAATGATCTTATTGAAGGTAAAAAGCTACTGTTTGTGGATGACAGCATCGTACGCGGAACTCAGCTTCGCGAAACCGTTGAGTTTTTATATGATCACGGCGCAAAGCAGGTGCATATGCGTTCTGCTTGTCCGCCTATAATGTACGGCTGTAAATATCTGAACTTTTCGCGCAGTACTTCGGATATGGACCTGCTTGCCCGCAGAACCATTCGTGAGCTTGAGGGTGAAGAAGGGGACAAGTATATTGCGGAATACTCTGACGGTTCTACCGAGCGCGGAAAAAAGATGAGATGTGAAATATGCAAGAAGTTGCACTTGACATCGGTTGAATATCAATCTGTGGACGGCGTACTGGAATCCATAGGAGTTGATCCTGATAAGGTGTGCACCTACTGCTGGACAGGTAAAGAATGATAATAATTTGAAAGGAAAATAAAAATGGAAAAGAGTTACAGTGCAAGTTATGCCGCAGCCGGCGTTGATATTACAGCAGGCTATCGTGCGGTCGAATTGATGAAGAAACACGTTGCAAGAACTATGATTCCCGGTGCAGATGTTGATATCGGGGGATTTGGCGGTGTATTCGTACCTGCTATTGCGGGAATGGAAGAGCCTGTTTTGGTCAGCGGCACCGACGGTGTCGGAACAAAGCTTAAAATAGCTATGATACTTGACAAGCACGATACTATAGGTATCGATGCTGTTGCAATGTGTGTTAACGATATTATTTGTTGCGGCGCGGCTCCGCTGTTTTTCCTTGACTATATTGCTTGCGGCAAGAACTACCCCGAGAAGATCGCTTCTATAGTAAGCGGTGTTGCCGAGGGCTGTGTTCGTGCGGGCTGTGCGCTTATCGGCGGCGAGACCGCAGAGCATCCCGGCATGATGCCCGACGATGAGTACGATATCGCCGGTTTTTCGGTAGGTATGGTAGACAGAAAGAAAATGATAGATAAAAACCGCATTGGTGTTGGCGACGTTATTATCGCACTGCCTTCTACCGGTGTTCACTCCAACGGATTTTCGCTTGTAAGACGTGTATTCAGACTCGAATCCTCGGGTGCACAGAAGCCGATGGAGGCTCTGGGCGGCAAATCTTTGCTTGAAACTTTGCTTGAGCCTACGGCTATTTACGTAAAGCCTGTTCTTGAGCTTATGAAGAACGCTGACGTTCGCGGTATCGCACACATTACCGGCGGCGGCTTCTACGAAAATATTCCGCGTGCGCTGCCCAAGGGTACGGGTGCTAACATTGATAAGAGCACACTTCGTATTCCGGCAATATTTGATATGTTGGCTCGTGATGGTAAGATAGATGAGCATGATATGTTCAATACATATAATATGGGTGTTGGTATGTGTGTTGTTGTTCCCCAGACAGATGCTGATGACGCACTCAGAAGCCTTAAAGCCAACGGTGTTGACGCTTATGTAATGGGTACCACCGCGGCAGGCGGTGACATAAAGATAGGTTGATCGATATGAATGATAAAGCCAGAATAGCCGTTCTCGTTTCGGGTGGCGGCACAAATCTTCAGGCGTTGCTTGACGCGCAACGCGACGGAATAATAAAATCCGGCGAGATCGTGCTGGTCATATCAAGCAAACCCGGCGTTTACGCGTTGGAACGCGCCGCAAAGGCGGGCGTGAGAGGCGAAGTAGCTAACCGCCGTGAGCTTGGCACGCAGGACAAGTTCGAGAAGAGAATACTTGATCTGCTTGAGCAAAACAATATCGATCTGATCATATTGGCAGGCTTTATGAGTATACTCAGCGAGGATTTCGTTTCACGCTATCCGCGCCGCATTATAAACGTTCATCCGTCGCTCATTCCCGCGCTTTGCGGAGAGGGTTATTACGGACTTCGTGTGCACGAGGAAGCGCTTAAGCGCGGCGTCAAGCTGACGGGCGCTACGGTGCACTTTGTCAACGAAATCGCGGACGGCGGTGAGATAATATTCCAGAAAGCCGTAAAGGTCCAAAAGGGAGACACTCCCGAAACACTTCAGCGCCGTGTAATGGAGAGAGCAGAGTGGATACTGTTGCCACGCGCGGCTGAAAAGGTAAGTAAAGAAATAAAAAAATCAAGATAAGGCAGGAGTTTAAGATGAATAACTATAAGACACGTGACGTAGGCTCTGTTCTGCGCAAAAACAGCTATCCCGGACGCGGCATTATTGTAGGTCAGTCCAAAAACGGCAAGTACGCAGTTACCGCATATTTTATTATGGGCAGAAGCGAAAACAGCCGCAATCGCGTTTTCGATGATTTTGGTGATAAGGTTATGATATATCCTTTTGACGCATCCAAGGTCAAGGATCCTTCTCTCATTATTTATTCTCCCGTAAGAAAGATCGGTAAAAAGCTGATCGTTACCAACGGCGACCAGACCGATACCATTTATAATTTTCTTGAAGAGGGTAAGACCTTTGAAGAAGCGCTTGAAACCCGTTGCTTCGAGCCCGATGAGCCCAACTATACCCCCCGCATTAGTGCGCTGCTTGACTTTGAGGACGGCTTTAAGTACAAGATGAGCATTCTCAAGAGCGCAGACGAAAAGGGAGGCGCTTGCAACCGCTTTACATACAGCTTTGCTCCCGTAAGCGGCGTAGGTCATTTTATTCACACCTACAACCGTGACGGTGATCCGCTGCCTTCTTTCTCCGGTGATCCCGAGAGAGTTACCATTCTCAACAGCATCGACGCTTTTACCACCAAGCTGTGGGCAAATCTTAACGAAGAAAACAAGATCTCTCTGTACGTAAGATATACATCTCTTGCTTCCGGCAGATCTACCGTCAGAGTTATCAACAAAAACAAGAAATAAAATATTAAGTCACAAAACAACAAAATACAAAGGGGAACGATCTTAAAAATGAAAGAATTTGAACTTAAATACGGCTGCAATCCTAACCAGAAGCCTTCTAAGATATTTATGAAAAACGGCGGCGAGCTTCCGATAGAAATACTCTGCGGCCGTCCCGGATATATCAATTTCCTTGATGCGCTCAACGCATGGCAGCTTGTTAAGGAGCTCAGCGCGGCTACAGGCAGCGTTGCGGCAACATCCTTTAAGCATGTAAGTCCTGCGGGTGCAGCTATCGGTCGTAAGCTGAATGAGCGTGAAAAGAAAGCCTGCTTTGTTGATGACATTGCGGGTCTTGATGATTCTCCGCTTGCTTGCGCATACGCAAGAGCAAGAGGAACCGACCGTATGTCCTCCTTTGGCGATTTTATCGCGCTTTCCGACGTTTGCGACGAGGTTACCGCTTCTATTATCAAGCGTGAGGTGTCCGATGGAATTATTGCTCCCGGTTATACACCCAAGGCGCTTGAGATACTCAGTTCCAAGCGTAACGGTGCTTACAATGTTATTAAGATCGATCCCGAATATGTTCCCGCGCCCGTAGAGCACAAGGATGTTTTCGGCATTACCTTTGAGCAGGGCAGAAACAACTTCAAGATCGACCGCGAGCTGCTTACAAATATTGTTACCGCAAACAAGAACCTTACAGACGATGCGGCAGCGGATCTGATCCTGTCGCTGATCACACTTAAATATACGCAGTCCAATTCGGTTTGCTACGCGTTCGGCGGTCAGACCACCGGTGTTGGCGCAGGTCAGCAGTCCCGTATCCATTGCACAAGACTTGCGGGCGGTAAGTCCGACAACTGGTTTTTGCGTCAGGCAGACAAGGTGCTTGAGTTGCCCTTCCTGCCCGAGTGCGGACGTCCCGACAGAAACAACGCTATTGACCTTTACATTTCGGACGAGTCCGAGTTCCTGCTTGCAGACGGTATGTGGCAGAGATACTTCACTTGCCGTCCTGAGGAGTTCACTCGTGAGCAGAAGAGAGCATATCTCGATACCATCAAGGGTGTGGCTCTCGGCTCCGACGCTTTCTTCCCGTTCTCGGATAACATCGAGCGCGCATACCGTTCCGGCGTAAGCTTTGTGGCACAGCCCGGCGGCTCTGTGCGTGATGACCTTGTTATCAAGGCTTGCGACGATTTCGGTATGGTCATGGCATTCACAGGAATGCGTCTGTTCCATCACTGATCACAAATCGAGAAAAATTAAGATCGTACAAATTATTATTTCTGTAGGTGTAATATGAAAATACTCGTGGTCGGCGGCGGCGGACGTGAGCACGCCTTGATCAAAAAAATCAAACAAAACAAACAAGTTAAAAAAATATACGCGCTTCCCGGCAACGGCGGCATTGCCGCCGACGCCG
>JAZNBA010000080.1:0-22404 GCA_045586785.1 Eubacteriales bacterium
TGTTGGTTTCGTGTATAATAGGATCACAAGCTCCGGAACTTGAATTTCTTCGAGAGGTGAAAATATGTACGAATGTAAGATTGCAGAAACATTGGCGGAGCTCCGCATGTCAAAGGGAGTAACGCAGGAGGATGTGGCACAAAGCTTGTCCGTATCCAATAAGACGATATCAAAATGGGAAAATGGCACCTCGACACCAGATCTTCCTTTGGTTGTAGAACTCGCAAAATATTATGGTGTCACAACCGACACGCTTCTCGGACTTTCCGAGAACAAAAAGCAAAGCACAGCGGAAGAGATCCGTTCTTTGTTTGAAGGTCTTGACCGTCGCGAATCTGTACTAAAAGCATTTGAAGCGGTAAAAGCACTTGTTCCTGCTATGTATGGAACTGTTTCAAAATATAATGATGATGTTTACGATAGAAAAAATGTTTTTCCGTCTGAGACTTCGCATTTTTACCGTTCTAACATATCGCTTCATGAGTTTTTTGAGTTCGTAGCAAGCTCCAAAAACGTAAATGTAGCGGTAATGATGCTCCGCAACAAAGCTGATTTTGCATGGATGAACGATTCGAATAAGCAAAAAGAAATCGTTAAAATCTTCAAGTTCTTGTCGAGTGAAGATGCTTTGTCCGTTCTTTATTATGTTCATTCCACCGCATGCTCTGAAAGTTTCACGGCAGACTATATCGCAAAGAATACGGGTGTAAAGGAGGAACGAGTTTCCGAAATTCTCGATGAATTCTGTTCTGTGGGAGATTGCCGTTGGGTCACTGCGCATCTTACTGAAGGTGAAGTTAGGGTTTATGAGTGCTTTGGTGACGGTATAGTCTTATCCTTAATTGCTATTGCTTTCGAGAAAATGTGCGGTAAACAATCATACGACTACAACTTTAACGGAAGATGCAAAATGATCGGAGGTAAATAATATGAGTTTATCGGGTAACATCAAAAGATTGCGTTTTGAAAAGAATTTGACACAAGAGCAGCTTGCTACAAAGCTTGGAGTATCGGCACAAGCGGTTTCTAAATGGGAAACAAGCGAAACGTATCCCGATGGGGCGCTTCTTGTTCCACTTGCTAACGAGCTTAACGTTTCGCTTGATGAGCTTTTCGGTAATGAATCGGTTACAATGGCGGATATTTCGTCAAAGATCGTGAAATTGATTCATAACACCGAGGCAAAAGAGCGATTCAACATTGCGCGTGATATCGGTTGGCAGATCGAGCGCGGTTTGTTTAACTGTCGTATGGAAATTGAAAAGAAGTATGATCCCAATGAAATCAAGAATCAGAAAAACGCATCCTATATTCTTGACGATAACGGATTTACAATCGTATCTAATGGAAAAGAGCCTTTCTTCTCGGTATTTCCACAACCGGCAGAGGGATACGGATATTTTTTGAACGATAAGAAGGATTTGCAGGAGATATTTGCCGCCCTTTCTCATGAAAGCACGATGAATGCATTGATTTACTTGTATCACAAGACAGAGAATTATGTTTTTGAAAAAGAAGTTCTTGAAAGAGATTGTGCGATTCAGAAAGAGCAGTTGAAAAATGTCTTGGATGATCTGTTAACGTTAAAAGTGATATGGATGCAGAAACTCACTATCAACGGAGAGGAACGTATGTTGTTCTATTCTCGTCCTAACCATAATCTGCTCGCGCTGTTCATTATGGCAAGGCAGATTGGCTATAATGGAGCATATAGTTTACAATCGCATATCAGAAATACGCCATTTATTAAAGGATAAAGAACAACCGCCGAGAGCGACCACATTTTGATCACTCTCGGCGGCATTTTGGCATAAAATCACGTTATAAAAGCCCAAATCTTTAATTATTTTGTATTCCAATCATCGCTTCCGTCATCCGGAATAACATTTTTTAGAGCAACAATAGCACATTCAATCATGCTATCCTCGGGTTCTTTGGTTGTAATATGCTGAAGCCAAATTCCCGGAGCAGATATGACTTTTGTGAACCAATTATCGTGCTTTCCTGCAAGTTTAATAAGTTCATAGCCCAAGCTCATCATTACAGGCAATAATGCCAGACTTATAAGAGTTCTGAAAGTGGCATTTAAAATTGAGTTGCTGTGCAGTTCTGTAGGAATAAAAATTGAAATAAATACTCCAACAATAAGCATTAATATCAAGAAAGAAGTTCCGCAACGAGGATGAAAACGCTTTTGCATTCTTACATTCTCAACTGTAAGTTCCAGCCCCTTCTCATAGCACATAATAGATTTATGCTCTGCTCCGTGATACATAAATGTACGCTTAATATCCTTCATCAGCGAAACAAGCAACATATATATCACCAATATTGCTATTCTCAGTACACCAACAAAAACACCGCGAAGCAAAGAATATACATAGCCTTCCTTTTTCAAAGCCGGTATAAGTTTGAGCAAAATAAATTCATACAAAAATTCAGGCAAACCTTTAAACAAAACTATCGCCAACACTACACCAAGTACCGATGCGATGATCATGATCATATTCATCATCCACGGTTGTATAGATTTATCTTCCTTTTTGGCATTTGCCCCCCCATCCTCACTAACGGACACTTTTTCCGAATCAAGGGCTATATTTTTGCCATTTGTGATGCAACCGCAAGTCTCCTCGGCATTGTTATTTTTGCTTGGTTTGTTTTTTTGTTTATTATCAGTGTCAGCATCATCAATACCGGCAATTTCAGCAGATCGCATTAAGCACTTATAGCCTGATTTCATTGAATCAACAAACCCGAATACACCTCGCAAAAAAGGCATACGGTAGACTTTAGGTTTCGAAGTAGAATCTGTGTCCCATGATTCTATTACCATTTCTCCTTCAGGGTTTCTGACCGCCATAGATGTCTTTTTAGGCCCTTTCATCATAATTCCTTCAATCAGAGCCTGACCGCCAATTGAAGTTTTTTTCATAGGGCACAAAATAGATTTACTGTTTTTTACTGACAATTTTTATCCCTTTCATATCTATCCAGTTTGTTATTTTTAATCGTTTGATCATTTGAGATTTTTGTGTTTATCAATAAGATTATGTATACGGCGAACAGGATCCAACAAATTACTTATAGTAGAATCGTGATTCAATGTATCAATTATATACGCAACATACTTACACATGTTTACCTCAACATACCAAGGCATTGAAAGCAATTCGGGCGTACGGTAAACCAAATTGGTAGTAAATATCTTATCAAACAAACCTTCATTGTGTGCTTTATTAAATTTATCAAGTCCGTCAGTAAACAAACCGAAGGTAACAAATCCAAATATTCGCTTTGCACCCTTTTGCTTAAGCTGTAGCGCTACATCAATCAAAGAGTCGCCGGAAGAAATAATGTCATCTACAACGATAACATCCTTTCCGGTTAAATCACCGCCAAGATACTCATGAGCTTCGATGGGATTTCGTCCGTTTACAACGCGCGTGTAATCTCGTCTCTTGTAGAACATACCAATATCAATGCCTAAAACAGAAGAATAATACATACAACGGCCAATAGCCCCTTCATCAGGCGAAATAATTGTCAATGCGTCTTTGTCAACAACAATGTCGGGAACATTTCTAACCAAAGCCTTAATCATTTGATAAGTGGGTCTTACATTGTCAAAGCTATGTAACGGTATTGCATTTGCAATTCTCGAGTCATGAGCATCAAATGTGATAATATCCGTTACCCCCATTGAAACGAGTTCTTGTAACATAATCGCACAATCCAGCGATTCGCGTGTGGAACGTTTGTGCTGTCTACCTTCATATAGCATAGGCATAATAACCGATACTCGGCGCGCTTTGCCTGCTGTAGCCGCAATAACTCTTTTCAAATCAGCGAAATGATCATCGGGACTCATTGGTACAGTCTTTCCGTACATTTCATATGTAACGCCATGATTGAATACATCTGAAATAATATAAAGATCACGACCGCGAAGAGACTCTCCAACCAATCCCTTGCCCTCGCCGGAACTGAAGCGGGGACACTCGGACTGAACAAAAAATGTTTCATCAGCGCCACGTCCACGCCACTCTTTGAGATAATAGTCAACTTGCGAACCAAATTGTTCACAACCTTTCATAGCTATAACGCTCAATTCTCCAAAAAGCGAATCGTTCATTTTTAACCTCCTCGCCGTTACAGGCAATATTATTTTTTCACTTTACGAATATTATAACATATATATTTATTTTTGAAAAGACTTTTGTAGCAAATTTTATTTTTATTTGTAGAATTAAATTATTTTAAGCAATAAATTAATACAATATTATTTGAGATACTTCAAAAAACGTTCGTAAGCACAGTTCCAATCATCTAAATGACAAGGATAGAACGACTCAAATTCAAAAGATTTTTCAACAAGTGCCCTACCCTCTTTCAAATTTGCAAGCTCTCCGTCAGAAATAGCTTGAACAACAAGATTTCCTATAGCGGTTGCTTCAGACGGACCGGCTATTACGGGAACACCGCAGGCATCCGCTGTCATTTGATTAAGCAATCTATCTTTTGACCCGCCTCCAACAATATTTATTACTTGTGGATTTATGTTGGATATATTTACAATATTGTTGGCAATATGACGATATTTTAAAGATAAGCTTTCATATATACATCTTACTATCTCACCAACAGTTTGAGGAACATATTGATTGGTCTCTCGACAGTAATCACGAATTCGCGCAGGCATATCACCCGGCAGTGAAAATCTTATATCATCCGGATCAATAAACGCCGCAAATGGAGTTGCATTGCGAGCCATGTGCTCGAGCTCTGCAAAGCTGTAATCATTACCTTCTCGCTTCCACTGCCTGCGAGACTCCTGCAATATCCACAACCCCATTATATTTTTCAAAAATCGTGTTGTGTTCTCTATTCCTCCTTCGTTGGTACAATTAGCTTTTAAACTATCAGCACCTATAATCGGGAATTTCAGCTCAGTTCCCATTAAAGACCATGTTCCACTACTTATATACAATAAGTCTTGCGCTTGATTAGGAACGGCTATAACTGCACTGGCAGTATCATGCGAAGCTACATTTACAACTGTCGCAGTAATTCCACCGAACTCGGCGCTTAAATCATCAGAAAGATTCCCCAACCTCATACCAGGTTGTACTAAAGGAGCAAATAAATTGTTGGGAATATCCAAATCATTCAACAATTTATCCGCTAAACATCTATTTTTTGCATCAAGTATTGCTCCTGTAGAAGCTATGGTATATTCCATAGCTATTTTGCCTGTCAAAAAATAGTTGAGCAAATCCGGTATAAACAGTAGCTTGTCCACCTTATCAAACACATCGTAATTATCTTTTATTTCAGCGCACAATTGATATATAGTATTGAAACTCATAGATTGAATACCGGTTATATCGTATATCCTATCAAATGATGCTTTTGTCCACGCAACCTCTTCAATACCCAAGTTTCTCACATCTCTATAATGCACAGGGTTTGAAATAAGACGACCATTTTTATCAATTAAGCCATAATCCACACCCCATGTATCAATACCTATACTTACTATATCATCAGAATTATAAACGCACTGACGTATAGAATTTTTTATCTCATGAAAAATTCTGAGTATATCCCAATACAATCTATCTCCTACTTTAACCGGTTCATTGGGAAAACGACAATTTTCTCTCAAAGAAAGTCTTTGACCATCAAATGATCCAACAATTCCTCTGCCACTGGATGCCCCCAAATCTATCGCCAAATACTTTTTAGAGCTTAACATATATAAGTTCTCCAATCATTTTATTTCAACAACGGTGACTCCGCCATCACCTTCGCCATATTTGCCCAATCTATATGAAGAAATTCTTTTATCTGACTGCAAAAAACGCCATAATGCATTTTTTAAAGCCCCAGTCCCTTTTCCGTGTATCAACCTAACCGAATGTATATTATACATTTGAGCATCATCTATATATTTGTCCACAGCAAGCCACGCTTCTTCGCCATTCATCCCCCTAAGATCTATTTCTGGACTAAACTCTTTTATAGTCATTGAAGAATATTCAGAAGCCGGAACTCTATGACTATTCTTATCTATTACGATAGTTTCACGTTCATCGACCAACTTAACATTTGAAATGTTTGTTTTAGTTTTTGCTCCCCCTGCTTGTACTAACACATTACCTGACTTGTCAGGTAACTTCAAAACCGTAGCGCACGTTCCGATGTTGCGTAAATATATTTGGTCGCCTACTTTTAATGGGCGCGGCAATACATATCCATCGTCTTCATAATTTTTGTCAACAGGATTGAATTTATCTTCATTGTCACGCAAATGTGTTCTTATTTCACGGCGTGCTCGATCCAATTCTTGTCCAAGCTTTTCACTATCTCGTGCTTTTTTTACTTTTTCCAATTGAGAAAGAACAAAGTCCGCAGAAGCTTTGGCACTCTCAACCATAGAATTAGCTTTAGATTGAGATTTTTCCAATTCTCTTTCGGCTTTTTGCAATCTGTCTTGTATCTTTTTTTCGGCATCAACTTTAAATTTTTCATATTCTTCGCGCAGGCGAACAGTTTCTTCTCTGTTCCGCTCCATTTCTATTCGGCTTTCCTCAAGCTTTTCGATAACATCTTCAAAGCGCTTACTATCATTGCTAACAACGCCCTGAGCTCTCTCAATTATCTCAGAAGATAAGCCCAATCTTGAAGAAATAGCAAAAGCATTCGATTTACCCGGAGTACCAATTATAAGTTTATACGTAGGTCGGAGCGTTTCAACATCAAATTCACATGAAGCATTTTCAACACCATCAGTTTCCAGCGCATATGCCTTTAACTCTGAATAGTGTGTTGTAGCCGCACAAATAGCTCCTTTTTCACGAACATGCTCTATGATAGCCACTGCTAAAGCTGCGCCTTCAATATGGTCTGTACCTACCCCCAACTCGTCAAAAAGAACAAGCGATCTATCTGTCAAATCTCCCACAATGTCAACAATATTGACCATATGTGCAGAAAATGTAGACAATGACTGCTCAATACTTTGTTCATCCCCGATATCTGCTAATACATTGTCAAACATACAAATTGACGACTGATCCTCAGCCGGAATATGCAATCCAGATTGAGTCATGACTGCAAACAATCCTAATGTTTTCAATGTAACGGTTTTGCCACCTGTATTAGGACCCGTTATAATAATTGTGTCATTTCCACCACCAATAGATACATTGATAGGAACTACTTTTTCGCGGTCGATCAAGGGATGTCTGGCGCGTATAAGGTTGATTGATCTATCTCCCGATATTTGTGGCTGAACACCTCGCATCTTACAAGATAACTCACCACGCGCAAATATGAAAGACAATTCAACAATATTATTATAATTTATTAGCAGAACATCAGATACTCCGGCCACATCAGAAGAAAGTTCTGCTAATATTTTATCGATTTCATGAACTTCGGCTGCATCTAACTCTCGCAACTCATTATTTGCATCAACAACAGCCATGGGTTCAATAAATAATGTTGCCCCCGAAGATGATGTGTCATGAACCAAGCCTTTTACTTCATTTTTATACTCTATTCTAACTGGCACAACATATCGTCCGCCCCGCTGAGTAACAATATTGTCTTGCAAATACTTAGAATGTGCACCGCTTGTATATTTAGATAGAAGTTCTTTGATGCGATTATTAACATTTTTCTTTTTACGTCTAATGTTAGACAACTCAGAGCTGGCTTCATCCGCTATTAAGTCCTCGGCAATTATAGCGTGCATTATTTTGTCCTCAATTGCACGGTTAGGAATTAAACGTTCAAATATTTCGTCAAGCGATGTTTCAAATGTTTTATTTACTCTAATATAGTCTAACAGTGCTCTTGATGTTCTCATAACATTTGCAACATCAAGTAGTTCTCTGGTCGTCAAAATTGCACCTTTAGCCGCTCTGTCACAAATAGGTTTCATGTCATTTACTCTGCCGAATGACGGAGTTCCTTTTGTGTTAAGCAATTTAACTGAATCGGTCGTATGTCTCAAATTGCGAAGAACTACACTAATATGTTCACTTGGCAAAAGTTCCAGCGACATATTTTTAGCTCCATCAGTTAAAGCACAATCAGAGAGCATTTGTTTTATTTTGTCAAATTCAAGTGTTTTTAATGTTTTATTTGAAAATTTCATGTTTAATATAATTTATTTTACTACAGTTTTATAAAAATCCAACGATTCAAAGTTTACCTCAAGATGATTAAGCAAAAAGGCTTCTCCCGCTCTGCAAAAATCTTCCACATCGGAATCACATTTTATTTTGAATGAAAACATTCTTTCAGGCAAAGCCGTTAGCGCATATTGAGCAGCCACGATAGCGCCTACACCCATGGGTATTAAAATGCTTCGCTCGTATTTTATGTCATCATAAGCCATGGCAAGAGATGTAGTCTTATTTGATTTATTTAAGCAAGATGAACATATAACTCTACCGTTCATAACATCTAAATACATATTTTCGTTTAAAGAGTGGCATCGTTTGCATGAATGTAAATCCGGCATATATCCTGCATAACCCGCAGTTCTCCACTCATACACCGCCTTGATCAACTCAATCGGATATTTATCTCTGGCAATCGCATAATATGAATTCAACGTCATTCTTAAAATGTCAACAGCCGGAACAAACTCTCCTGTTGATTCGCGAGCTATATCTGCCAAGTATGTAGCTAACGATAATTTAACAATATCGTCATGAAGACCAACAAAATATTCAATAACCGAACCGCCCCGTAACCAATTCATATTATTTTTTCTGTATATTTCAAGATTGACATATATATACGGTTGTGAAAGTGAGGACAGTTTGCTTCTTTGAGTTCGGGCACCTTTAGCCATCACAGATATTTGCCCATTCTCCGCAGTTAAAACTGTTAAAATTCTATCGTAATCCCCATAATCAACACTGCGAAGCACCAACGCATTAGTCGTAAAAACCATATCTCAACTCCGATATGTCATTATTCTTCTCTCTTGTATCCAAAGTTAGCGACTGTTTGTAGACTTTCTCGCCAATTTTCTTTTATTTTCACCCAAAGATTCAGATAGATTTTAGTGCCAAATATCTTTTCCAAATCAGTTCTCGCATAGCTTCCTACCAATTTCAACGCTTCACCGTTTTTACCAACAATGATACGTTTATGCGATTCCTTCTCGCAATATATTTCAGCGCGTATACGTATTAATGATCTTTCATCTTTAAATTCTTCAATAACAACGGCTATTCCATGAGGAACTTCCTTGTTTAATGTACGTAAAAGCTTTTCACGTATGATCTCAGATGCAAGTTGACGTTCCGGTTGATCCGTTACTATGTCATCAGGAAAATACCATTCTGACTCAGAAAGAAATTTTTCACATTCTGAAAGCAACACATCCACATTGTGACCATTTCTTGCACACATTGGAACAAATGCATCAAAAACACAATGTTCCGCATATTTAGCAATAGTTTCAGCTATCTGCTCACGATTGTAAAGATCGGTTTTATTTAAAGCCAATATTGATCCACACCCAGACGCTTTTATATATGCAATTATATTTTCTTCGACTTTAGAAATTTGCTTTCCCACATCTGCAACCAAAACTATTGCATCAGCTTCACGCATCGTCTCGTCTGCAGTTTTCACCATATAGTCCCCTAACCGATCTTTTGGCGTGTGAATTCCGGGTGTGTCTAGAAAAACAAATTGAGTTTCTCCCGATGTATGAATTCCCACTATTCTATTTCGCGTTGTCTGTGGCTTATTAGATACTATCGCTACTTTCTCACCTAATATTTTATTCAGCAATGTAGATTTACCTACATTCGGTCTGCCAACGATAGCAATAAATCCTGTTTTTTTCATATAAATTAAACTCCCAACCCTATAGATTCAATTATTTCTCGTTGTCTCTTTCTCATATCTGCATCTTCCTTGTCACCCAATTCGTGATCGTATCCCAAAAGATGTAACATGGAATGTACACACAGAAAGGCTGTTTCGCGCTGAAAGCTATGACCGTATTCTTGGGATTGAGCGATTGCACGTTCAAGCGAGATTACTATATCGCCAAGCATTATAAGACTATCTCGGCCAATGCTTTTGATATTATCTTCAATTGGAAAAGAAAGTACATCTGTAGCTCTGTCTATTCCTCTGTACTCTAAATTCAAGCCGTGGATTACTTCATCGTCTGCAAAAGTTATTGAAACTTCAACGTCATTATGAATACCTTCATATGCTAAGGTTGCCTCTACCGCTCGACGCATCAGTATCTTCAGTTGATAGCCAACAACTACCTTGCGTTGAAGGTTATCAAAGTATATTTTTAATTTCATTTTACGTCATTACCCTTTAATCTTCTATAACCAATTTCTGTTTTGTCATATTTGCGTTGTTGTTCACGTTCAAACGCTTCGTAAGCTAATATTATTTGCTGAACTAATTTATGGCGAACTACATCACGGTCTGAAAATTGATATATCGCTATATCTTCAATTCCATTCAAAATTTTCACAACTTGGGCTAAACCGCTTCGCTGCCCACGCGGCAAGTCTGTCTGTGTAAGATCTCCTGTAACCACGGCTTTAGAATTAAAGCCCAAGCGCGTCAAAAACATCTTCATTTGCTCCGGCGTAGCATTTTGTGCTTCATCTAAAATAATAAATGAATCATCCAATGTCCTTCCTCGCATATATGCAAGAGGTGCAATCTCTATAGTTTGCTTTTCAAGAAGCCGTGTGTAATTTTCAGGTCCTATCATTTCATAAAGTGCATCATACAGCGGTCTTAAATATGGATCGATCTTACTCTGCAGATCTCCGGGCAAATATCCGAGTTTTTCTCCTGCCTCTATAGCAGGTCGAGTAAGTATTATTCTGCTTACCTGCTTATCTCTTAGCGCTTTAACCGCCATGGCCACCGCTAAAAATGTTTTACCGGTTCCCGCAGGACCAACTCCAAAAGTAATGGTATTCTTTTTAATCTTGTCAACATATTTTTTTTGCCCCACGGTTTTGGCTTTGATTGGACGTCCTTTGGTAGTAACACAAATACAATCGTCTCCAAAATCTGACAGCTCCGCTTCGTTCCCGCTTTTTATACTATCAACTACATATCTTAAAGATTGTTCAGATATAGTCTCTTCATACTCTGCCATTTGTTTTAAAAACTCAATAACAGTTGCCGCCATTTCGACATTGTGATCATCCTCTCCATACACCTCAACTGCATCTCCATTTTCAGATGGGTGTGCAGAAATTGTTATATTAAAAGATTTTTCTATAGCTCTTATATTTTCATCAAAGCACCCAAAAACACGTGCAGTAATTTCATTATCTGAAATATATATTTTTTTGTTTTTCATCGATTCTCCAATCATTAATTATCTATTGTAAATTCCATTATTTCAGCAATGTTTTCCCTAAGCACCAATGTACATTTCAGCTTAAAAGATGTACCGTCTGCATTATATACAATATTTTTACGAAGCACTTCAACATTTTCTCCGGAAATATCCTGAATCAAAGAATCCAACTCTTCAAATGCGAGTTCAGTCGCATCCTCTATTGTGCGAACTTTATCTTGATATTCATAATACATATAAACGGTCTTTTTTTGGGTCAACGGCAATTTTATTTTTCCCGGAAGTGACAAAGTATTCGTCTTATATATTGTATCATAAGTAGTACCTAAAAATCCAGTGTTTTCTAAAAGTTTTATTTTTTTTGAGAAAAAAATAATGCTATTTTCGACTGTACACTCATCAATATAAGTTTTTTCACTATATTGATATGGAATTTCAACATTTAGTGTACGTACTGTTTTGGCCCAAACATTTCCCTTTGCCCTTACGCATCTATAACCTAACGACGCGCTATCATATATACCGCTGATCAATAACTCGCCTTTGTTTACATGTTGTCCAACAATTACTTTTGGCTCACCTGCGTAAGCCTCAATTAATTCTATTTGAGCGTCGTATTTTGCCACAATATTTGCCGGCATATCACTATTAATATTTTCGTTAAATATCAATTTTTCTCTTATTTCTACATATGCAACGCACCCCCTCATATTTACAGCTATCCATGATATCTCCGGTGACTTAATAAGCACTTTATTTTCTATGGCATCAATATCCAAACCATTGATACGACTGCCAATAAACAACCCTTGACTTTTCAAATGATCAATAACTACATTTTCATCAACAGTATTACATCCACTAATGCGCACATCCCAAACATATCGTCCGGACAACCATATGATAAATAATGCCAATATCATTCCCAATAATAGTCCGTATCGCTTATTATATTTTTTTAATATATGCGGAATACCGTATGATGCTTTTACACATATATCTATACCTGAACTACGACATGTATTAATAAGAAGTTTTGCAGCATAGAACGAACAGTCAAATTGAATACATTCACCGTCTTTGCTAAATATAAAATCTCTATAGAAAATTCCGTTCTTCATGCATATATTTATTATATCCTCTGCATTCGTTCGTTTAGAAGAAATTTTGCATCCTCCAACAAAAAAATAATATATTCTCATATTTACGTTGTTATTTATCAATCAAGTTCAACTGAGGAAATCATACCGTCTATTTCTATAGTTCCTGAACCATACGAAGTACAATATAACTCTTTGCCGATTACCTGCAAAATACATTCGGAAAGTTGAAGCTTAACATTATCTGTTGTATAAACAAGTATTTCTTTGCATCCGTGAATTCTCGCATTAGTACGCCCCCTAATTTCAATAAGCATATCATTTATTATATCCGGAGGTATATCTAACTTTAAATATATTTTTTCCAACAATGAAAGTTTATCTTTTCTCTTCATAGTGCACCACTCCTCAATAATATAATTATTGTGTTATTTATATATTTATGTTGGAGGATTGCCTATGATAACTGCCACCAAAAGATATTTGCTTGGTCAAGTTCTTTTTGTCATACTTTGTTTATTATTATTTATTATTTTCATTTCTAACTCAAACGTGGTTTTAGACTCCGTTAAATCAAGCATTGACCTTTGTACTAAAACAATCATTCCATCATTATTCCCCTTTTTCATCATTTCTGAATTGATTATTTCCGGCAATTTAGGTAATTTGTTTGGCAAAGCAATACAAAAGCCATGTAATATGATTTTGGGCATATCCGGTTTATCTTTATACCCAATAGTGGTTGGAATGCTATGTGGCTTCCCTGTTGGCGCAAAAATTACAATGACATTGCTTGATAAAGGCGATATTTGCAAAAAAGAAGCAGAACGTGTGCTTTGCCTTTGCAACAACCCAAGTCCCACTTTTTTAATAAATATAGTGGGAGTGTCTCTATACTCTAACAAAAAACTAGGAATGATATTCTTTTGTATAACAGTGCTAACGACAATTATTCTTGGTATAGGTTGCAACCTATTATTTGGTAAAGTGTACATTACAAATACTTCAACAAACTTTTTCAAGTTTGAAATAAAAATTTCAAAAGTAACGCAAATCATTGGAGATAGCATATATCCGGTGTTAAAAGTCTGCGCATACATAATATTTTTCTCTGCCTTGATCGACTGCATAAAAAGCATATTGATCTATTTTAATATCAATGAATATGTATTAGCAACGTTGCACGGAATATTAGAATTATCAGGTGGAGCAAAAGCGATTTCATCATTAAATAATACAATAGTTTCACTGTGCCTATTGGCATTTGTTGTCGGTTGGTCAGGTGTCTCGGTACACCTGCAAATAATGTCTATTTGCCAAAACAAAGATGTTAATTTAAAACCATATATTGTAGCCAAATTGCTACAAGGTATTTTAAGTTTAATAATAGTATTTATCATACACATTATCAATCCTGATTTGATTAATAAAGGAAATAATATAGCATACATACCAACGATTTACACACCATATATTCAAATTATCAAAAACATTATTGCGACCCTTTTTATTATAACTACAGCAATTTATTCATATAAAAATGTCGCCAAAAGGCGATATGCGTCATATAATGAAATTAGAACATTAAAATGAAAAGGAGACTTTATGATGAAATATTGTACTGCCGCTGTTGGATCTATGACATCTGCTTTAAAAGCTCATAAGGCATTATCTTCGGCATCTATCTTATCTAATATCGTAAAGATCAATAACAGTAACACTCACCGTGGATGCTCCTATGGTTTAGAGTTTGATTATTCTCAATATTACAATGTGCAATTTATACTTAAATCATATAATATTAATGTCTCCGAATATATTATGGGAGGCGATCATATGTGATATATCTTGATAATTCAGCCACAAGTTTTCCAAAACCACGTTCTGTATGCGAGGAAATGAATAAATGCATGCGTTTTTATTGTGGCAATCCCGGACGCGGAGCACATACACTATCCATGGCAGCCGCTGAAAAAGTATACGAATGTCGCGAAAAGATAGCCAGTCTATTCGGATGTAAGTGCGTAGAAAATATTATCTTTACTTTAAACACATCCTATGCAATAAACATAGTTCTTAAAGGCATTTTAAAATATGGAGATCATGTTATATTAAGTAATTTAGAACACAATTCCGTATATAGGCCTATATATAAAATGGCAAAAGAAAAAAAGATTCAATATGATATATTTGATTCTTTAATCAATGACCCCAATCGTTCAAATGATAAAATTTGTTCGTCTATTGAAAAACTCATCAAAGCTAATACAAAATTACTGATCTGCACTCATGCCTCAAATATTTGTTCCGCAATACTTCCAATAAAAGAAATTGCAGATTTATGCCATAAATACAATATTTTGTTTGCTATAGATGCAGCACAATCGGCAGGACACGTATCCATAAATATGGATGAGATTGGGATAGATGTGATTTGCGCTCCAGCGCATAAAGGTCTTCTGGGGCCTTCCGGATGCGGAATAATCATATTACGCAATAACATTTTGCTAAATACTTTGATTGAAGGCGGTAGCGGAGTTACTTCAATGGATCCCAATATGCCGGATTTAGCTCCGGAACGGTACGAGGTAGGCACATTGGGAGTTCCCGCAATCGCTGGTCTATGCGAAGGAATAAATGTAGTAAAACATATAGGAATCGAAAATATAAGTACACACGAAAAAATATTATATTTACGCCTCCATGAAATGCTAAACGATTTGAAAAACACATTTATATATACGCCTCAATATATTGGACCAATACTACTTTTCAACATAAAAAATATGCCGGCCGAATTGGTAGAGCAAGAATTAAATAAACAAGGAATCTGTGTTAGAAGTGGATTTCACTGCGCCCCGCTGGCTCATAAAACCGTGCGAACAGGAAATAATGGCGCGGTACGTATAAGTTTTGGTATATATAACACATTATCCGATGTGGAGTTTTTATACAGTGCTTTAAAATCTTTAATTTTATAAAAGCAACAAAGGACGGTATAAATACCGCCCTTTGTTGCTTTATAGCAATCACTATTGAATAATTGTTGAATACAATACAAAACAACTTTTCTTAAAGTGATGTTAATTTTTCACAGTTATGTCTATTAAGTCTTGAACTGCAATCCACCGAGTAGTATATGTACCGTCCTCGTTTATATCAAATATTCTTCCGCCTCTGCAGTAATCAAAGCTTTTTGGACCAAACCCTGCACAACCATCAAGGCACAATCTTATCCCACCGTAGACCGCATCCACCGTATCTTTGTGTAAATGACCTGCCGCAATAATGTCAACATCACCTCTTTGCAGCATAGTCGCAAAAATACCAGAATTAAGTACAGAGCACTGCAAAGTTTCTTCACTCTCACCTTTGAGTTGTGTTTCTTCAGGGTTATTAATACATAGATACATTTCATGAGGAGGGACATGCATAAAAGCCAAGGCTTTTACAATATGACCTTCGCTCTTTTCTAATTCTTTAGAATGATTCCAATACCACATTTGCTGTTCAAATCGAATAAAATCCCATTTCTTATAGCATTTAGGTCTTTCAGGCACCATTAATTTTTCTGTGGTTATTCCGCCTCTGAACTCAGGATTTTTATGCATTGTGTCAAATGCATATATGCAATAAGCAACTCTATCAGAATCGTGTGCCAAGATGTGTGTAGCATAATTGGATACTCCCGGAACACCATCGGGAGATCTACCTGAAATACAGTTTGGATATGAACAATATATTTCATTTTGTTCGCTCGCAGGCACATCAATATCATAATCGTGGTTTCCATACACATGTATCCACGGAATACTCCTATTCTCCATAGGGGCAGTAAAAATTTTTAAATATTTTTCAAGTTCTTCTTTCAATTTAACTTTTCGCCCATCGCAATTATCTCCACCCCAAATAACTAAATCAGGTTTTTCGACATCAATCATTGCCTCCATACCTTTTACAGTACGAAAATCATAGTTCATTGTTTCTTGAATATCGGAAATCATTAATATTTTAAATTTTCCGTTTTCATTAAATCTAAGCGTGCGTTTGATAAAAATCATCCTCTCTAAATTATATTAGCACAATTTTATCACAAATGATAAAAATTGTCAACCGATTCGTTGCATGATAATTCGAGCCATTTAATTAATTTATCATAGCATACGCGTTATCTAATTTCCACCACACCCGTTTATTCGTTCTTATAAATGGCTCAATCGTACAAATAAATCCACACAAACGTACCCACATCTTAAAAGCAATCAATCATAATAATACTCATTATCAATAAATATTCTGTTATTATGAGATAATGCTTCACTGATAAATTGCTCTATTTTGGGAGCCAAATCGTAATTCCCGGGAAGAATAACACGCCAAAAATACTTTTTATTGTTAAAACAAGCCTTTACAGACATATAACATGGATCGCGTGATAAACCGATTATTAATGTGTCAAGCCAATTTACTTTTTTACTTCTGAAAGCCAACTCGGTTATATTTTGCCACGAAGCCATTCCCTCCCCACATATAAGGGCATATTGGGTAACTACACCGAACTCATTGTTACCTTTGTCAAGATTGGAATAATATTCGTTAGTAACCGCTTCTTGTTCATCAGAATTCAATATTTCAAATGTTTTGGCAGACACCAAATAACAAAACGAATACTTTTTTATATCAAATATCGCGTATATAATCAGCAATACATACAGTAACGATATGTACGAACTAATGCGCCACTGAACAAAAAAAATACAAAGTGCAAAAAAAGCATAAAGTATTCCTCTATGCACACAAAACGAGGTAATGCAGCTGCGATAATACTTTCCCAAATGAATTTTTGAATAGTTCATATACCCCCCCCTTAGCGCTGTTTTGTTGAATTTAGTTTCATTACGCAATTGATTTTTAGTCAAATCTCGCCCATTATTCCAACGGGGATTGTTTAATAAATGCCTTGTAATCATTACATCACAACATCATATTATCTAAAGGATCCAATCTTATATTTGTGTTATTTACCTAATATATCTGACAAGTTTAACATTATTTTTTTAGCCACATCGGGATTATTCATAGAATAGACATGAACATGGTTGATTCCGTTTGCATATAAATCTATAATCTGATCCGTTGTATAAGCAATTCCTGCTTGCTTCATCGCTAAGGGATCATATCCAAACTTATCGACAAGGCTTTTAAATCGTTGCGGCATAAAGGAACCTGATAATTTAATTGCCCTTTCCACTTGCTTTGCATTGGTAATTGGCATAATGCCGGGTATTACAGGAACTTTAATTCCCTTTTCACGAATCTTATATAGAAAACTATATAATAAATTATTGTCAAAAAACATCTGTGTAGTAAGAAAATCACATCCCGCATCAACCTTTTCTTTAAGATAGCTCAAATCTTCTTTGCTATTAGCGCTTTCCGGGTGTATTTCCGGATAGCAAGCTCCTCCAACACAAATATTATTATCCAACTGTTTAAGTTCTCTTACAAGTTCTATAGCATGCTTATACTCCCACTTGGATCTATCGTCTTTTTCCATAGATACAGGAATGTCTCCACGCAATGCCATAACATTTTCTATTCCAGCTTCTCTAATATCCTTTATTCTTTGACGCACAGTCTCTTTAGTAGAAGAAACACATGTCAAATGAGCTATGCTGGGAACTCCATAGCTTAATTTAATATTTTTTGCTATTTCCAAAGTATATTTACTTGTTCCACCACCCGCTCCGTATGTAACACTCATAAAAGACGGTCTGAGCTTGGCAATTTCTTCCGTTGCACTTTTTACACTGTCGAATGTGCTCTCCGTTTTTGGAGGAAAAACCTCAAAAGATAAGGATAGTACATCCGATTTCAACAAATCAGTTATTTTCATAATGACCCCCTTGTACGCATTTGATATTCGTGAAAATATTAAAAAATATCACTGTCGAACATGATTGTTTTGCTGATTTTTGATTGCAATAACTTCAACTTCCACCAATGCATTTTTGGGAAGAGATTTAACTTCCACACAACTACGCGCCGAAAAAACAGTAATATATTTGGAATATACCTCGTTAAATTTTAAGAAATCGCTCATATCAGTAAGAAAGCATGTTGTTTTAATAATGTTATTCACATTGCTGTCTGCCGCGTCTAATACTGCAATAATGTTCTTCATAACCTGCTCTGTTTGATCTATTATATTATCACCAACGATCTCTCCGGTTTGTGGATCTAATGCAATCTGACCTGAAGTATAAATAAAATTTTGAAACTTTATGGCTTGTGAATAGGGGCCTATGGCACGTGGAGCTTTGTCGGTAACAACTTTATCAAACATTTTCAATTATCTCCTTAATTATAAAATTTATATTTATCTTATCACTACACTAATATAAAAAATTAAATATATTTAAAAAATATATCATTATAAAAATAGTACGTCAATAGATTTGGAGAAGTTATAATTCTCATAAACTTGTAATATACGAAAACAATATTCAGGATTAAAATTGATGCAACATCAAGTAACACTTTAAAGTGCATAGATCAAAACTTCGTCTCGCTGAATGAGTTAGATACGCTGCAGCATTGCCTTTAGATTTTCAAAACCTTTGGAGATACCCTCGATACAATCTTGAGCGCCTTCGAATTCAATGGAACAATAACCATCGTATCCAGCTTTCTTAAGTATTTTCAAGCATTTCTCTACATTGCAATCGCCCTCACCAACAATCGCTCCTTTAAAGTAATTACAACCACGGGTCTGACTAAATCCGTGAATGGGAGTGATAGACTTATGCATATCCTTGGCATGAACGTGGATAGCATAAGGCGCTACGCGGGAAACGGCGGTGACATTATCCTCGTCGGCACAGACGAAGTTGCCGATATCCACAAGCAATCCGTAGTTGTCGTGTGCCACGGCGTTGAAAAGCTGCTCTACGCGATAGGAGTCCTGCGCCACGTAGCCATGGTTTTCTGTACAGGTCTTAATGCCCTTAGTGGCGGCATATTCCGTGACGGCGCGTGTATTTTCCGCAATTGTTGGAAGCATGAGGCCAAAAGAACGGGAAGTGCCCGTTTTACCTATGCTGTAGCACACGTCATGGCGCATAACCGAACAACCGAGTATTTCGGCGATGTCAACCTGACCGCAAAGCCGCTTGACCTCGGCGGCAGAGCCCTCTGCGGTAGTTTGATAAAGGTTGCCGCCGATAGTATAGGCGTTGATGGCCATACCGTACTTATCGGCCTCACCGCGGAGCTTATGAGCGTATGCCACCTGCTCCTCGTAGGATGGCGCGGGAAGGTCTATAAACTCAATGGCTTCAAAACCCATATCGTGCGCCTGCTTGATAACGTCGAAATGAGCAAGCTTGCCTGCATTAATATATTTTTGAAAAGAATAAGAGCTGACGGATATTTTCATTGCGTTTTCCCTTTCGAGGTTAAGTATATAATCATTATAGCATACACACCGAATAGTGTCAAGATATAAAACTATTGATAAAAGCAGGCCATATGACCTGCTTTTATCTATCAGTCCACCGCTACCAGATGGAATATGCACGAATCAAAATCCTTCAGCTTTTCATGAATGCAAAGCCCTGCATTCATAAGTGTATCGCCCGATAGAACAACTCCCGTTTGCTCGTTAAGGTAACGCTTTATAGGATCAAGTCCCTTTAGTCTGAAATAATGTATATCATATATACTGCTACGGATGACCACGTAGGTAACCAGCACCTCTTTCTTATCTTCTGAAACGTAGCTCCACGCACATCTTGTTCTGTCCTTCCAGGGGGAAATAAGGCGGTAAAGCTCGCCGTAATTGATAACGTCGTAATATTTACGGTAGTCATCGCACTGCCGACGTACCATCTCTTTTTCCTCGTCGGTCAGCTTGGTCAGGTCAAGCTCATATCCAAAGGTTCCCGCCATAGCGACGTTTCCGCGGGTTTTCAGCGGCGAGGTTCTGCCGGTCTGATGGTTGGGGCAGGCAGAAACGTGGGAGCCGACCGACGAAGTGGGATAGCACATGGAGGTTCCATACTGTATTTCAAGACGCTCGATAGCATCGGTGTCGTCACTGGTCCAGAACTGTGGCGAGTAATATAGCCACGCGGGATCAAAGCGCCCGCCTCCGCTGGCGCAGCCCTCAAGTAAAAGATGCGGATAGGCGGTAAGTATGCGCTCAAGCAGCTCGTAAAGTCCGAGTACGTATCTGTGGAACACCTCTTGCTGTCTGTCCGCGTCTATCAGCGCACTGCCGACCTCGGTAAGACTGCGGTTGAAATCCCATTTGATATAGGCTATGTTTGCGTTATCCATAACCTTTTTTATACAGTCAAACAAATAATCTCTGACATCCGCACGCGTCATATCCAGCACGTACTGATATCGTGCGATACTCATTTCCCTGCCCGGAGTCTGCAGTGCCCAATCGGGATGCGCGCGGAAAAGCTCGCTGTCCCGGGATATCATTTCCGGCTCAAACCATATACCGAATTTGAGTCCAAGCTCGTTGACTCGCTGCACCAGCTTGCCAAGTCCGCCCTTCAGCTTTTGCTCGTTTACAAACCAATCGCCCAGCGCCGAATGGGAAGAATTTCTGTCTCCGAACCAGCCGTCATCCATAACCAGCATCTCAATACCCAACTCGGATGCTGTCTTTGCGATATCGTACAGCTTTTCCTCATCGAAATCGAAGTAGGTAGCCTCCCAGTTGTTGACCAGAATAGGACGTCGTTTGTTCTTCCACTCGCCGCGGCACAGGTGGTTTCTATACAGCTTATGGAAGGTCTGGCTCATACCGTTAAGCCCCGCATCTGAATATACCATTACCGCCTCGGGCGCGGTAAAGCTCTCTCCCGGTTCAAGACGCCATGAAAATCCCTCGGGATTTATACCAATAAGCACTCTCGCACCGCCATCCGGATCCATCTCTGCTGTGGCGAGGAAGTTTCCGGTATAAACAAGGTTGAAACCGTAAACATCGCCGTTGTCCTCGGTGGCATCATTTGAGCAGAGCGCTATAAAGGGGTTATGTATGTGCGAGGAGCAGCCGCGCTTACTTGAAACGCTCTGCTCTCCGTGCATAAGCGGCACTCTCTCAAAGCGGCGTTCCTTTGCCCAGCTTCCGTAAAGGTGAATAAAGTCCATGTCACGTGCGTCGTGGAAATCGAGGCAAGCACTCAGAACTCGCTGAATGTTCATGGTCTTATTCGAAGTGTTTCTGACCACTACGTGGCGAGTCATAGCCGCGAGATTTTCAAACACGGTATAGAACAGCGTTACCTCTGCAAGGCTGGTCATATCCATGCAGACTATCTCCAGCGTTGTCGCCTCGTTTTCGTTGGCATACGTAGCAGGCTGACCTTGTATTTTGGGCTTACCTGCGTAAATTTTATGCGATACGTATTTTATATCCGTATCAGCCGTTCCGGTATGGCGGAGAATAGACAGCGCGCTTGCTCTGAAGTCGCCGCAACCGTTGCAGGAATATTCCATGCGGTGAACGGATTTGCTGAAAAACGGCACCGTTGAGGATTCCATCTCCACTCGTGGGAAATGCGACGCGTGACGGTGGGCGAAGTTCAGATAGTCAAGGGCGTCATCCGACACTCGCGCGCCGTAATAGTTATGCATAAGATAGCCGTACCTGTTGATCTGTATGAGGTAGCTTGTGGTACTCGTATCCAGCTTAAAGGTTTTGCTGTCTTGATTAAATTTGATCGACATAAAAATCTCCTTGTTTTTATACGGTAAATTCGTTAGGCTCTGCTTTTAGGATATTAACATACAAATTAATAGTTTTCAATACGAAAGAAAAACACATTTGTCGAAAAGCACATCTTTACTGTTATTTCTTTGGTGAAATAACTATTCCCGTAAGATACTCTTTATAGCTCT